>NZ_JAUBQQ010000120.1:0-6843 GCF_036701335.1 Microcoleus sp. Pol12B5
AACTCGTTCAATTTTTCAAAACCTCAATATCCCTTATTTGCACTTTTCTTCTGCCTAGAGTGACAAAAGAGGGTTAAATATAAGACTTACACAATTGTCACAAATAGGACTTAAATTTTAGGTATGTAGTTGCGATTGTGCGCTCTTAGTTAGGAAAGAGCGCACAATCGCAACTATAGCCGTTCTCAAGCGTTGTGAGGTATGGGGGCGAGCCCGATGCCCGATGCCCGATGCCCGATGCCCGATGCCCTATTCCCGATGATTACCTCATGTTACTGAGAAAGGCTATACATACCTTTGTTTAATGTGCCAGTTGGCTTTAGTCCTAAAATATTAACTGCAGATGAATGCAGATTCATAACATCATCTGCGGTTAAAATATTCCTCAAGATACAGGAAAATAAACAACCAGCATCGAAATATTTGGGTGAGTCCGGGCGATCGCTTCCGGTTCTTTGAGAGTTCCCGGTTTGTCCCACATATTCTGTTGCTGAGAAATTGTTGTTAAAATCAGCAAATCGTGTTCTAACAAATTCTGCGAAACTAGCTTGATAAAATTTCCCCGCACCCGATTTACTGGTATCTCCGAAAGAATTGCCAACTCCGCCGCACTTTTCTCGCTTTTTTCCCGTTGTGCCGTCACCAACAACACTTGCAAATTCGCCTTAAGTTCCTCGGCCAAACTCTTAGCAATATCCACGGTTTCCTGAAATCCAAACCGAGTCAACTCGCTGTCAGTTACCGCCAAAATAATTCTGGCTGTATTCTGGAGAGGATCGGGAAATCGAGCAATCAGTACGGGTACGGGCGCTCGCCTTACCACATTGTCAATGATGCTGCCAAAAAAATTCTCGCGAGTCGTGGAAAATCCCTTCCAGCCGCAAACTATTAAACTAGCCTCTCGTTCGGTTGCACTCCGCAGAATTCCGCGATCGATCGCATCATCTATCCTCGCGATCGGTTCAACCGCACAAGCAGCGGCATGGGCGACAGTTTCCGCAGCCGTCAAAAGTTGAGTTTGCTGCATTTTATCTGCCGGTGAAATTGCTTCGCCGCGATCGGACAAAATATGCAGTGGCAGCAAAGTTCCCTGAGATGTTTTTGCTAAAATCAAAGCCAAACGCAGCAAATTATCTTCCGTATTCGGATTAGCAACAGGCACTAAAACTCGATCTCCCCATGAATGCTTTCCCGAAGTAGGAACCGGCAAACTCGACCCCGGCGGCTGCATTTCTTGACCCCACCGAGATACAATCCAAGGAGAAGCGACACAACTTACTAAAATCATGGCAATGATGCCATTCACCGTTTCAGTATCGACCAATTTAATGTCAAAAGCAACCGTAATCGCAGCCAAAGTAGAAGCAGCTTGAGCAACAGAAAGACCGAACATTACCATAATGTTGGGAAACTCAAAACGAAATAATTTCCCCGGTAGCCAAGCTGCCAAAAACTTGCTCACCACCTCTGCTAAAATCATCACTGCTGCCACCAACAAAGACTGCGGCTGCTTCACCAAAATTAGCGGGTCAATTAACATCCCCACAGAAATCAGAAAAAACGGCACAAACAGCGTATTGCCAATAAACTCAATCCGATTCATCAGGGGACTCATTTTGGGAATAATTTGAGTTATGGCAATTCCCGATAAAAATGCACCAATAATTGCCTCAATTTCAATTAGTTCTGCTGCGTAAGAAACTAGAAATAGGGTGGCCAATACAAATATAAATTCGGCATTTTCGTCATGTCCAAATTTCTTAAAAAACCAGCGACCGATTTTGGGCACTCCCCACAAAGTAGCAAAAGTGTAGATAGCAAGAGATGGAATGAGAAACAGCCAAAATTCGAGAGTTAGATTTCCTTTGAAAGCTTTAACAACAATTGCCAGCACCAACAGTCCCAACACATTCGTAATTAAAGTCCCGCCCAAAGTAGTAGTAATAGTCTGAGTTCGCATCAATCCCAATTTGGTGAGAATTGGCAGCGCTAAAAGCGTGTGCGTAGCAAAACAAGAAGCGACTAAAATTGCAGCCAGCCAGCTATATCCCAACAGCAGCATTGCTCCTGTCCCCAATATCATCGGTAGCGAAAAAGTAGCCAGCCCAAATATGACAGCTTTGTCCGCATTGAGTTTGAGGTCGTCGAGGCTAGTTTCCAATCCCGCTAGGAACATTAAAAACAGCAATCCTACAGTACCTAACAAAACAATAGTAGCGTCTCGTTGCAGCAAATTTAGACCGTTGGGCCCGACAATTACGCCAGCAATAATTAAACCGACTATTCCCGGTAGTCGCAAGCGCTCAAATACCAGCGGGGCGATTAGCATGATTGCTAAAAGAACTAGAAAAACGGGAACGGGAGCGGTAATCGGGCCGGAAGTTAACATAAATTTCACCCTAAATATTGGCAGCGAACTGCTACCATTTTTAAAACAAAATAAGCACAATATCTATCAATCTAAAGAAGGATTCTCAATAAAATACAGCATAATTGGTAATAAGTATGACTGGGCGAGCAACTCGGTTTATTGGTCAAATATGGGATGGCTGACTAGAAAATTATGCAATAAACCGGATTTTTTGTTCGCCGCGCACAAGTCCTGATTCGGCATACCCATAAAAAAGGGAAACGTGCTTTTATTTCTTGCTCTTCCCTATTTAAAATCTAAAACCGGGAAAGGTTTCGCCGCTTCCATCTGCGCCGCTAAAGCAATTAAAGTGGCTTCCGCCGCCGGCCGCCCGATAATTTGAATTCCCACGGGCAAACCGTTGTCATCTAAAATGGCAGGAAGTGCGATCGCAGGCAAACCACTAGCATTAAACGGCGGACAAGGAGCAACCCAATTAATAATTCGCTGCAAAGTTTCTTCAAAACTCAAATCCGCCCACTCCCCAACCCGGATTGGCGAGTGCATATAAGTCGGCAAAACTAACACATCAAATTTTTCAAAGAATCCCACAATCCGCCGTGAAATCACCTGCATTTGATTCACCGCCCGCAAATATTCCCCAGCGGAAATAGTTCTTTCTAACAGCCAGCGATTCATCGGTTCCAAAGCAGGGCCTGGAATGCCACTTGCCGCCGCCCCAGACTGCCAAATTGCGATAAACGGTTCGATTAAGCCCGTAAAATCAGGGCATCCCGGTTCGACATCGTGACCCAAATCAGTCAGTAACTTGACGGTTTCGAGTACCGCTTGCTGACAGATAGCCGAAGCCTCGCCCACAGGGGAAATACTGGTAGAAAAAGCAATTCGTAGCTTGCCTAACTCTTGAGTGGAAGCTTCTAAAAACGTCTGATTTGAATCGGGTAGCCAGTACGGATCGCCTGTTGTGTAGCCTGACATCACATCTAAAAGTGCGGCGGCGTCAGCTACTGTGCGCGCCAATGGGCCGTTGGCAGAAATGCCGCTGAGGTAATCTCCGACAGGTGCCCAGGAAACTCGCCCCCGCGAGGGTTTAATGCCCACTAAACCGCAGCAGGAAGCTGGGCCTCGGATCGAACCGCCGCCGTCTGAACCTTGGGCGATCGCGCATAAACCCGCCGCTACAGCCGCCGCTGAGCCGCCGCTGGAACCTCCGGGCGTATACTCTAAATTCCAGGGATTGCGCGCCCGCAGGAAACCTGGGGGTTCGGTGTAAGGCAATGAGCCAATTTGAGAGGTTGCTGTTTTGCCCAGAATGTTAAATCCCGCTGCTTCGATCCGCCATACCACTGACTCGCTGTAGTTAGATATGTTATTCACCAAAGCTTGAGTGCCATAGGTACAGGGAACGCCGGTAACTGGTGTCAAGTCTTTAATCGCAATTGGTACTCCGAAAAAAGGTGGCAATTCCTGTGGCTTGTTTAAGCCGGCTAGTTGCTCGGTTTGAGATTTAGCCAGGGCGATCGCCCGATCGGCCGTTACTGTAAAATAACTGCCAAGCTGAGGGTTTAATCGATCGATCCGTTCCAAGTAAAGATTGACAATTTCTAAAGGCGACACTTCCAGGGCGCGAATCGACTTCGCCAACTCCAGAGCAGGAGTAAAAGCCCGATCGACAGAATTCATCCGTTTAACTCCTTAATAGTTGGGCAAAGTATAATTTAATACTGTTGAGTTGCTGCAAACTCTTTTCCTTAAGAAATTTATCCAAAAAAGTCAAAAATTCATATTTGATCATATATCGAGAGTGATGGCATCCTCCAATTGGCAGAATATTTCCTTAGTAGTGCAGCATTACGACCCTATCTTGGGATAGACTGAGAACAACAGTTAAGCTTTTGTGCAAGAGACGCACAATGGCGATCGGCATTGTTCAACTCCCACAAATCATCTGTTCGAGTCAGCCTTCTCACCAACTTAAGGTAGCGCATATGACACAACAGCATCCGCCAGCTCCTCGCCCGCCCGTACCCGGAGCTCCCCCACCGCCAGGAATGCCCCGCCCTCCAGCTCCAGGGATGCCCCCCAGAGCAGCAGGAATGCCGCCAGCACCGCCGCCTGCCGCACCCGCACCAGCAGCGCCACCCGCACCAGCGCCGCAATCCTTCGCCACACCTAAAAGCCAGAGTTCTAGCAGCGGCGGAGTTCCGAGTTTGAAAGAGCTAGTAATCCGAGCCAAAGATGAAGGAGTATCCGACCTTCACCTCGGAGTAAACGAAGTTCCCCGCTTCCGCACCCGGGGCGAGATTGCCGACATCGGCTATCCACCGACCGATTTAGATACGTTTTTTGGCTGGTTGCGGGAGTGCATGAGCGATGAAGAAATTGAAATTTTCCAAAAAACCCTAGACTTTGACGGCGCTTTCGACTTCGGCTTCGTCCGCATTCGGATCAGTTGCATGGACTCCTTGGCCGGCCCGGCAATGGTACTGCGGCTAATTCCTGCCAAAATAATGACACTGGAGGAATTGAAACTGCCGGAGGTATTTAGGAAAATATGTGGCTACCACAAAGGGCTGATTTTGGTGACAGGCCCGACAGGTTCGGGTAAGTCTACCACGTTAGCCGCGATGATCGACTACATCAATAAGAATAAAGCCTACAATATCATCACGATCGAAGACCCGGTAGAATTCGTACACGAAAGCAAAAAATCCTTGATTAAGCACCGGGAAGTCGGCAGGCACACCCTCAAGTTTATGAGCGCTCTCAAAGGCGCTCTGCGACAAGACCCGGATATGCTGCTAGTAGGAGAAATTCGGGACAGAGAGACAGTGGAAATCGCCCTCAAAGCCTCTCAAACCGGTCACTTAGTTGCAGGAACCCTGCACACCAACAGTGCGGTTAAGACCCTGAACCGGATTCTTGATATGTTCGGGGCGGAAGAACAGGATGCCATACGGGTCTCAATTTCCGAATCCCTAGTGGCGATTATTGCTCAACTGCTGTGCAAAACCACAGACGGAAAGCGGGCTGCTTTCCACGACGTTATGATCAATACCGACGTGGTTAAGGAATACATTCTGAAGGGCCAGAATGAGGAAATTAATCAAATCATGATCAAAGATACTTATGAAGGCATGACGACGATGAATAAGTCGCTCTACGGTCTTTATCAAGAAGGTCGAATTACTGAAGAACTTTGTGTAGAGAACTCGCCGTTCCCGAACGAAATGGCTCAGATGCTGCGAGGTCGAGTCTAAAGGTGGAGTGTTAACAGTTAGCAGTTAAAAGTTAACTGTTAACTGTTAAATTTTATTGGTGTACTGAATTGAAAGTCGATCGCCCGATTTTGCCAGAAATTTTCAAAGGCATTGCGCTGTTTACGCCAGGGGGAGACTTAATCTATTGCATAGACCCCCACAAGCAAACTCGGTGGCACTTGCAGTTGTGCGTAGCTCTACAGGAGATTCTCGGTTTGTCGGAACCGCCGCATTTTCTGATACCTTGCTACACGGCAACCGTTGACTCATGGCTCGATCCAGGCGATCGGCAGGTGCGGGTTGCTGCCGAGGCTTACCCCCCCGTGCTGCGACATCAAACGCTGCTGAACGCCATTTTTGGGACTGGCGACTTAGTGTGGCATCCCCGGAGCGAAGAAATGTGCGAACCGATGGCGATTGCTACTTATCACGAACAATTCCCCGAACTTTGGGAAAATCACGACTTAGTTGTACAGTATGCCAGCCCCGAAGCTCGATCGGACTGGAGCAATTCCATAGTAACTCCCTTGGGCTTTCCGCAAGCGCAGCAGACTCGGCTTCCCAAACCAACAGCACTTACCCCACCGCCACAAACTCAAGGGTACGTTTTGCGTCTGTTTGTTTCCGGCAGCAACCCCAGCACCGAACGCACCCTCGAAACTTTACACCAGTTCTTAGAGAAATGCCTCGATCGTCCCTACACTTTAAAAGTAATTGATGTTTTGAAACATCCAGATCAAGCTGAGGCAGATCAGATTTCAGCAACTCCTACTTTGATTAAAATCTGGCCCAAACCCGTGCGACGAATTGTCGGGGAATTGAACGATGATGAAAAAATAGTGCGGCTGCTGAGTTATTCGGAATTTTAGATGGGGGCGAGGATTTTTGCGATTATTTAATAGGGGCGACCGCGGTTTTAGTAGCGATGGAATTAACAACATTTAGTAATTCAGTCATACGCAAAAAGTGGTTTGACGTTCTACTTTATCGGTCAGGTATTCTTGGGCCGTACACCCAAAATATAGAGGTTCTACATCCAGGAATGAACTGCGGGTGAGGCACTGCACTCACCGCGAATAATTAGGGTAACTTACTTGGCTTGAAAATTGTGGTAAGGTGCGCCGAAGAGCACCCTACCTGACGGGGTGACAACCCCGTCAAAAGCCCCACCAGTGGCGGATTTGCCCAACGTGAGGTAAAAAAAGATGGGGT
>NZ_JAUBQQ010000016.1:0-102095 GCF_036701335.1 Microcoleus sp. Pol12B5
ACTTTTGTTACCTCTGTGGAAAAAATCCTGAAAGAATTTGGAGAAAACTATGTAATTAATTTTGTCTAGCTACTTAAAAACAATCGCCATTCTACAGAAAAGAGCGATCGCCTGTTTTTTGGGAAAGGGCGATCGCTTCAAATCAATAATCAAGCAAACAGCAAGTTTTCTACTAGAGTTTTAGGTTCTGGGAGAGATTTACCATCTACCTGATATTCTTCAACTAAAAGCTCTAATACCTCTACTGCATTCTGCAAAGCTTCTTCGTAGGTATCTCCATGAGTGTGGAACTGCTGAGATGGAAAATCAGGTAAGTGAACTAGGTAGCAATTATCTTCATCCGACCATTGAATAACAATTATATAAGGTAATTTCATGATTCAGGTTCAGCTTCTTCAATTGCTTTCAATATTCTAATTTTTCGATTAACTTCTCTCTCTAAATACAGTTTCGCATCATCGCCATCATTTCCAGCAATGGTAATTGGTTCATGATAGTAGTCAAGCATGAACCCATCTTGTAGGGCTGCCTTTTGCCGAATGATAAGTAAACCCAGCTTTTAGTAGCAGGCTTTTGAGTTCTCGAATCTTTTTGGGCATAAGCAGACATAAAAATTGTCGCAAGGTGACGGAAATACTTTAATCATCTTCCCGAAAGTAGGGTTTGTCCAAACGTACCCTACTAGATGAATTTGAATTAGTTTCAGCATCAATCCGCGTTCCTCAGCGGTTAGAAAATAAAAACATTCAACTTTCAGCAAAACCCCAATCCAAAAACTCCCATTTAGCCTAAAATTAAAAATACTGACTAGCCTAAATTGCCCTATGTTTGAAGCCCTTGCCGATCGACTCGAATCCACCTGGAAAAAACTGCGCGGACAAAATAAAATCTCCGAGTCCAACATCCAAGACGCGCTCAAAGAAGTCCGCCGCGCCCTCCTGGAAGCCGATGTCAACCTCCAAGTCGTCAAAAACTTCATCTCAGAGGTAGCGGCAAAAGCACAAGGCGCAGAAGTCGTTTCAGGCGTCCGTCCCGACCAACAATTCATCAAAATCGTCCACGACGAACTCGTGCGTGTCATGGGGGAAACCAACGTACCCCTCGCCACCGCCGAATCCGGGCCCACAGTGATCCTGATGGCAGGTTTGCAAGGAACCGGGAAAACCACCGCCACCGCCAAACTAGCGCTGCACCTCCGCAAACAAAATCGTACCGCACTGCTAGTCGCAACCGACATTTATCGACCAGCTGCGATCGACCAATTGCTGACCCTCGGCAAACAAATCGACGTACCCGTATTTGAATTAGGCAAAGACATTGACCCCGTAGAAATTGCCCGCCAAGGCATCGAACACGGCAAACAAATCGGCATCGATACCATCATCGTCGATACCGCAGGCCGCCTGCAAATCGACCAAGACATGATGGCCGAATTGGGCCGCATCAAACAAACAGTACAACCCCACGAAACGCTGTTAGTTGTTGATGCCATGACCGGCCAAGAAGCAGCCAATTTAACCCGCACCTTTCACGAACAAATCGGCATTACCGGCGCAATCTTAACCAAATTAGACGGTGACAGCCGCGGCGGTGCAGCCTTATCCGTGCGGCAAATATCCGGCGCGCCGATTAAATTTGTCGGCGTCGGCGAAAAAGTGGAAGCATTGCAACCATTTTATCCCGATCGCATGGCATCGAGAATACTCGGCATGGGCGATGTCTTGACGCTAGTAGAAAGAGCGCAAGAAGAATTTGACATCGCCGACGCCGAGAAAATGCAAGAGAAAATGCTCACGGCAAAGTTTGACTTTACCGACTTTCTCAAGCAAACCAGACTGCTCAAAAATATGGGTTCCCTCGGCGGCATCATGAAAATGATTCCGGGGATGAACAAACTTTCAGATGAACAAATGCGCCAGGGAGAAGTGCAGCTAAAACGCACCGAAGCCATGATTAATTCGATGACAGTTGAAGAACGCCGCAATCCCGAACTTTTAGCAAGTTCTCCATCCCGCCGCCGCCGCATCGGCAAAGGCGCAGGCTACGCAGAAAACGACGTAACTAAGCTGGTGAGCGACTTCCAGAAAATGCGTACCATGATGCAGCAAATGAGTCAAGGCAACTTTACAGGAATGGGAGGATTGCCCGGAATGCCCGGAATGCCCGGAATGGGCGGCCCCGGAATGCAGCCCGGTTCCCGTGGCTATATGGGAGCCCAGCAGAAGAAGAAAAAGAAAAAAGATAAGCCAAAAAAAGGTTTCGGACAGTTGTAGAAAGCATCAAATTTATTGCACGATTGTCAAAAATTTGTAGGGCGGGTCCACCAAAAATAATTGCCTAAAACCGATAATCTCGTAAACCCGCCCCACCCCCCGCGATAGTTCTTATTTAACTCTTTTCTGGTTACTAAGTTCAATCTAAAAAAGCCTGTAATTAAATATGGTACAAACAACTACTCAATCAGAAATCATATCTATAGAATTGCCAAACGCGATCGGACTTCTTGTCAGTAGCGAGCAATTCGAGGCCCTAGCATTGGCCAATCCCGGCTTGAGATTAGAGAGAAATGTATAAGGAGAGTAGGCGAGTAGGCTTTTGCGGCTTTCCTACAATAAATTCATAAAATTTATTGGGGCTAAACTAGATGGCCGGCTAGCTTACTACCCCTACTTTTATGCTTAATAGTTCGGTTGCCTTTTCGCTGTCTACAGGCTTAGAAAATAAATATCCTTGCCCCAACTCACACCCCAACTCTCGCAGTTTCTGTAGCTGTGTTGGCGTTTCTATCCCTTCTGCCACAATATCCATACCTCGGCTGCGAGCCAGCGTCACAATTGTCTGGATAATTTCTACGCCACTGTTGTCTGAGCCAATGCGGCTCACAAAAGACCGGTCAATCTTTAAGGTATCAATGGGAAACTCGTGTAAGCGGCTTAAAGAAGAATAGCCCGTGCCAAAGTCATCGATACACAACAGAATGCCTAGAGCTTTTAGCTGCTTCAACATCTTTTCTTCCCTGGATACTGTTTCTAAAATGCAACTTTCAGTAATCTCTAATTTTAAACAGTAACTTGGAAAGCCAGTCTGCTGCAAAATCTCCTCAATTCGATTGAGTAGGTTTACTTGCTTGAGCTGCACGGGGGAAAGATTGACATTAATCGCCAAGGGAGGTGTTTGGGGAAACTGTTGCTGCCAAATACTGATCTGGTGACAAGCTTCCTGCAAAACCCACCACCCCAGTTCATTGATCAAACCAGTTTCTTCAGCCACAGGGATAAACTCGGCAGGCGGGTAGATCGTGCCAGATGGGTGGTGCCAGCGCACCAAAGCTTCAAAGCCACTCAGTTGCCCCGTAGAAAGCGAGACAATTGGCTGGTAGTGAACGCAAAATTCTTGTAGCGTGATCGCCCTTCTCAAGTCGTTTTCCAACTGCAAGCGCGTCATCGCAACAGTTTGCATCGCTGGATCGAAAACTTCGTAACGCCCTCTGCCTTGAGCTTTAGCATAATACATTGCTATATCCGCATCTCTGAGCACGTCTTCGGGGCGATCGTAACCCATTGTGCTAACGATAATTCCAATGCTGATCTCGGTAAATACTTCATAATCATTCAAATTAAACGGCTGCCTTAATTGATTTTGGATGCGTTCAGCCACCCTATTTGGTTCATCAATATCTTTAATATCTTCCAGCAAGATCACAAATTCATCTCCTCCAAACCGCGCAACTGCATCTGTGTGGCGTAAACAACCTTGCAGTTGACGAGCAACGCTTTTTAGTAATTCATCCCCAACCAAATGCCCGAGACTATCATTCACTACTTTAAAGCGATCTAGATCAATAAATAGCACCGCATATAGATAATCTTCACGTCTGTACGACAAGTCGATCGCCTGTTGCAGCCGATTCATAAACCAAGCGCGGTTAGGCAACTCCGTTAGCGCGTCGTGAAAAGCATCATGTCCTAATTTTTCTTCTCTTTCCAACAACTGAACTTGAGCCTGTTCAAGCTCGTTGCAGGCTTGTCTAAGTTCAGCCGTTTGAGAAGCCACCCGTTCCTCTAACTCAGAAGTGAGTTTCTGCAAAGCCGCTTCCGCCTCTTTTCGCGCTTCAATTTCCTCTTTGAGAAGCACATTTTGCTCTTCCAGCGTCTTGGTCAAATTTCGCAGTCTCAGGTGTAGTTGCACGCGGGCTAGGACTTCCTCTTGCTGAAAGGGTTTGGTGATATAATCTACTGCCCCCATTGACAGACCTTTAACCTTATCCACGCGATCGGTAAGAGCTGTCATAAAAATCACAGGGATATCTTTCGTTGCCACCGATGCTTTTAAGCGGTAGCAGGTTTCAAAGCCATCCATCCCCGGCATCATCACATCTAACAATATGATATTTGGCGAAACTTCTTGTAACTTCTCAATAGCACTTTCCCCATCCTTAGCTACTAAAACCTTGAAGCCTGACTCCTTCAAAAAATCGAACAGAAGTTTGAGGTTATTCGGGTTATCGTCAACAATTAAAATTACATTGTCTTTTTGGTTAACCATTTTATTAGCCCAAATGTTTTTTTACAAAAGCTAGTAGTTCTTTTTCTTCAAAATTTTTGGCAAATTGCAAGATTTTATTAGCAAAGGGTAGATAGTTGCCGTCTATCTGCTTGAGTCTATTGGCTTCCTGCTCAACCACTTCAATATCGCCGATCCGAGCTGCATTAAACAGCGCTACCAGCTCTGCTGATGGCGGTATCACAAGCTCACCACCCTGAACGTTTAATAAATCCGTGAAATCTGCCTGCGGTGTGTTAGCCAAATCCGCAGGGTGGTCGTATATCCATTCTATTTGTAAGTAATTTTTTAAGACTTCTAGCAATTCTTCTACTTGGATAGGCTTTGCTAGGAACTCGTTACAACCTGCTTCGTGGCTATTTTTCCGATCGAATTCAAACACGCTGGCGCTGGATGCTATCAATATTACATCCTTAAACTCTGATGATTTTCGGAAGCGCCGCGACATTTCAAATCCATCCATTACTGGCATCACTAAGTCTGTGATAATCAGATCCGGTTGAAAATTAATGGCTTTATTTAAAGCCTCTTGTCCATTACAAGCTTCCATAATGTTAAAACCTAGTGGTTCTAAAAAACTTCTAATAAAACCTCGATTTTCAAATCGATCGTCTACTAACAAAATTTTATTTTTATCGCCTTTAAAGCCTGTTAAATTAATAGAAGTATTTAGCGAAGGTTGCTCAATAAATTCAGATGATTGAGCCAACTCTAAATCAAAGTAAAAAATGCTACCTTGACCGAGTATACTTTCGACGTGTATTTCGCTTCCCATCATTTGAACAATTTTCTGTGCGATCGCTAATCCTAACCCAGTGCCTTCTGCTTTTTGCTGGCTATTTCCGACTTGTTCAAACGGTAAAAATATTTTTTCTAACTGTTCTGGTGCCATTCCAATTCCCGTATCTTGGATATAGAAACGAATTTTAGTAAGTTGTGATTGGTCAGATTCTTCCCCCGTACCTATTACGCCTACCTTAAAAATAACACCTCCTTTTTCGGTAAATTTAATAGCATTGCCCAAAAGGTTAAGTAAAACTTGGCGCAGTCGTTTTTCATCAGCACTTACAGCGTTAGGAAGTTGATTTAATACTTGATAACTAAATGTAATTTCTTTTTGTTCAGCTCGGATGTGGCACATTTCCACAACCCCGATCAAAAAAGAAGAAAAATTAAAATTTGAACTGTAAAGTTCCATTTTACGGGCTTCAATTTTAGAAAGATCTAAAATATCGTTAATCAGCGTGAGTAAGTGAGAACCACACTGGTGAATAATGTGGATAGCATCTTTTTGTTTAGGAGTGGTAGTTTTATCGCGTTCCATAATTTGAGAGTATCCTAGAATTCCGTTCAGGGGTGTGCGGAGTTCATGGCTCATGTTGGCGAGGAATTCGCTCTTGGCATGGTTAGCAGTATCAGCGGCAATTTTTGCCTCTTTTAGCTCACTTGTCCGTTCTTCTACTCGATTTTCTAGCTCTGAGTTGGTCTTTTCTAAAGCAGCAAAAGACTCGCGCAATTGCTGTGCCATTTGGTTAAAAGATTGAGCGAGAACTCCCAGTTCATCTATCCCATTTATGTCTACTTTTTGGTTTAATTGACCGCTAGCGATCGCTCTACTCGCTTTACTCAAAAGAAAAATAGGATGGGTAATCCAGCGGGAGGCGAGGATTCCTAACAACGTCGCTAGCACTAACGCTAAAACGCAGAGTAGGATAGTGCTACGGGTATTGGCATTGATTTCCTCCATAAAGTCGGCTTCTGGAACGACTACAACAATCAGCCAATCAAGACCTCTACCATCTTGGAATGGGGATACTTGCACAAATTCCCGCTGACCATCTAGCATGAAGTCTAGTTGCTGGTTGCTGTCAATTTCGGTAAAGTTACCAAAGCGTTCTATTAAATGTTGCGCTGTACCCTTTATCAAGGGTACGCTGCTTGCAATCGCTTTTAATCGTTGCGTTTTTTGGCGATTTTTGCTTTTGATAAATGGCTTCTCGGCGGTGGAAGAAGCCACTAGCAATCCTGAGCGTTCGATGATGAAAGTCTTTCCAGATCTACCAATTTTTAAACCTTGGAGAAAGTCGCTGATTTTTGAGAGAAATAGATCGGTACTTACAACGCCTCTAAAAATGCCATTTTTATCGTAAACAGGTTGGCTAGCGGAGATTCCTAGGCTAGGTTGAATATAATATTGATAAATTTTATTCCATTGGGGTTTGCCTGCAACTTTTGCAGCTTTATACCATGGTCGGATGCGGGGATCGTAGTCTGGGTGGGTTTCCTTAAACTGAGTCGGGTTGCCATCTCTATTTACCTTGACGATCGTATTGAGAAAATTAGTAGAGCGATCGGTTATTTCAATAACAATACTGCCATCATCCTTATATCCAGCACCCGCATATTCTTTTTTTTCTCCTCCAAAACTGATGTAACTAACAGTGGAAAATTGCTTGAGCTGCCAGTAGAAGTAGCTTCTCATAGAAGCCATATTGTCTGGATTCCATAATCCAAAGCGGCGAATGGCATCGACACTGATGGCATTGACCAAATGGGGCGTTTCCAAGTAAGTGTTTAGTTGTTGATTGATGCGGGCGAGTACCTCCGTTCGTAATTGGGTAGTAACGTTGTTGACGGCAGTTTTGCCGTTGCGTAGCGAGAGCCAACCTGTCAGCCCCACAGCGGCGAAGATTTGCAGGACGAATGGTACGACTAAGACGAGGCGCAGCGGGATTTTTTGAGGGCTTTTTGCAAGTTCATTCTCACTTGCGATTAGTGTCATGGCGGAGTCATTTTAGTATTGGGATTATTTAAATAACAACAGTTGCTCACCCTTGGTCATTTAAAGTCAGCTATAGGGAAATTATTGATTTCGTCTCTCTTGAACGCCAATTGGTTTAATGATATCTTATTGTTGAATAACCGGGCTGAAATAAGCGACTAATACTGATACAGTTTGCAAATTTATGAAAAAAAACAGCTCCCCATTTGAGACGGAATCTCCATAAATGTCAAATGTGCTATATTTTGCTTGGGGTTGTAGTGTGAGCCTACCTGCCGATTTCATGGATATTGAGTACACCTTCATTGACTTGTATGTCTTGACCTCAATACTAATTGATCTAAGCATACAATTATAGTCAGGACTTACGAACTATAGGGTCTGAAACCATGCTTCCCCGTGCTGCCATAAAAAAGGGGGAACTTGAAAGCCCTCTTGGAAAAAGGGTTTGGGGGTTCTATCCGTAAGTCTTAAGCTTACGCCAGCTAAATTGCGCTTTTTTTTCAAGGGGCTCTCTGACCCGTGGCACAAGGATTCTCAAATAGAGGAAATGGGAACCTAGATGCACAATAACTTAATAGTCTATCGTGCATACTGCCTAAACCAACCCTAAACTCAACACTTTGACGGGGTGACAAGCAGGTTAAAAGCAAAGCTGCGTCAAGGTTTTGAGTTGATTGACCAAGCAAAAAGATCTTTGCGGGCGTGATATCATTTCCGGTTACACTCCTTATGATGTTGATTGTTGACGCCGCGAACAGTCAACAGTCAACAGTCAACAGTGAACTCGAATTTACTATTCCGATGCTAACGGATTTGATATGAGTTAATAAAAGAGAGTGGCAAGATCCCTTGAATCAGGTTCAAGGCGAGCTTGGAGGATCTTATGAGTCAATCAGCCTGTCCATAATCCCCTATCTTTTTTGATACTCAGGGGCTTTAATGCTTTTACCATCAAGGTTTAACAGGCGTTGTCACCCTGCCAAGTATTTTTACTTTCTACTGTCTCGGACGATCGACTTCGCTCCGCTCTTGCAGTGTATGCTGCTCGTTGGGATGTGTTGTAGTAAGGAACTTTTGTTCTTAGTAACTAACAGCTTTAAGAAAAGACAGAAATCATTATTACAAACTTAATTGCACAATCAAATTCTATTGAATAGCTTACCTGAGTTCCCGCATTGCCTGAAGGTGATTTTCAATATGGATACACCCGGTCAATAATACAATATCTAAGTCTGGCAGAACTTGAGAGCGATCGACCTCTGCATATCCATCAGCCCCCAAGGAATACATACGAAGTGCGCCATTTTCCCAAAACCAAACTTCAGGAATTTCCAGGCGTTTGTAAGCTTCCAACTTGTTAATACCGCCGCTAATCACCACCACTACCACTTCTACCGCCAAATCGGGAAGTTCTCGGTTAGAACCCAATTCGTAAGACAAATCTGCTTCTGGCTTCACCCTTCCAGTTTCACTTTCAAGCGTCACCGAACCAGTTGGCGTAAAGTCAATCCCTGCATATTCCAAATAGAGATCCACCAGCGTTGAAATCCGCTGTTTGGCAGTTTCGTGTTTTCTTCCAGGTATACGTCTAATCTCAAATACCCCATCTAAAAACGACAGCCTCACCCCCTGACGCGAGAGCAACTGTTCAACAGCCTTAAACTCTCTCCAACTCAGCTCGTCAATTAAGATAGGTTCATCGAGCTCTTCTAACTTTTCTAAAGTTGTCGTCATCCCAACCCCTCCTTACTCAATCCAATCTTAATTATATCTGCGTTCCTCTGCGTTCATCTGCCAACATCTGCGGTTGCAATCCCATCTACTGTCCCAAAGTTCCCTTGTACTCGTCCGGTACAAATTCCGTAACCACTTGGCCACCGCCACCGTCGCCTTTGACAATCACAGTTTGATTTTTCAACTCTCCCGCCGCCCTCGGCCCAGTTAAATTAAACACCGGATTTAGTTGCTTGTAAACGACATTTCCTTCGGCGTCGAAAGTCTGATTAGTTAAATACCACGTTACGCGATCGGTATTTAATTGAGCTTGACGTTTTTCCCCAATTCCTACCACATTCCCATTCAAATAAAAGATTTTTTTCTCTAAATCTCCCCGCCCCGTATCCCCAGTCATCGTCACCTTTTCCACGCGGTGAAAAACCTTCACAGGCCCAGGCGATACCACAGATTGCGCGGGAAAATTCCAACTCATCAAACTGCTTTCTATTTGCAGCGGCGGGTCTGATGGCATCAATTGAGCATTTTTTGTCAGGGTCGCAATCTTGGTTTTTAAGTCTACATCTACTTGGTCGGCAAAACCGCTGTCTGTTACTATTTTATCTTTGTATCTGTCAATTTGAGTCGGTTGGTCGCTGTTTACCTTTTGTTGCTCCACAAACCACACTAAGTGCTCGGTTCGCAATTGCAAAACCGGATCTTTAACCTTCGCCACTACAGATCCGAATAACTCCATCCTCTTAGCCCTACTGAAAACCCGCGCTTCCTTCGCTGAAGCAGTTACCTGTTTGTTCTCTCCAGTCAAATTGTTACGGACAACTAGAACATCTTCTTTCGGCCGCCACTCCAACTCATTTCCGCGCAAAACTACTCCATTTTTTAGGTCTGTAGCGACTATGTTACCTTTGAGAAAAACCTGATTTCCTTCCTGAAATACCTGCCCGGTCTCTCCCTGAATGTCGTAAATTTCTTTGCCGTCCTGAAACAATTTGCCCACAGGTTTCTGAACGTTAACTATCTTTTTGTCTTTGCTGTAAACGGCATTTTGCGAGTTTACTTTCCAGAACGTCTCGCCCTTTTCGTTTGCTTGTTCTAGAGTTACTTTGTTTAAAGTTAAAGTGCTGTTTGACTCTTGAGCAGTTTGGAGATCCTCAGCTAATTTATTCTTTTGAGTCTCTTGCGGAACCGCACAAGCGTTAATCCCCAAAATCAGTGCGACTAAAAATAGCAGCCTCAATTTTGGGGATTTGAGATTGGGATTTGGGGATGTGAGATTAATCATTGGGAATTGGGAATTGGTAATCGTTAATTTGTAATTGATAATTTGGTAGTGAAAAACACTTAATTAAAAATTAAAAATGTCTTATGCTTTGTCTAAATTTTTAACTTCTAATTCTCCAGAATTCAACCCATTAACCATCACCTATTAACCCTTACCAATTACCCCTTACAAAATCCCTATCTGTCGTCGTGTTCCTCCATCAAGCTCAGACCCGATAAAGGGCGGTAAGCATAATTAGGGCGCGATGTTTTTTGGATGTCGTCCTTAATCATTTCCAAATCGATATAGCGATCGGCTACATTAATCAAACTGTCACTCGTCATTGATCGCAAACTCACCACCTCAACCCGCACGCCGCGATAGCTCACAGCGTCTACAGCATAAGCCAAATCGCCGTCACCGCTGACCAGAACCGCCGTGTCGTAAGACCCCACTAAAGCCATCATATCCACAGCGATTTCTACATCCAAATTCGCCTTCTTAGAACCATCTGGCAACTGTACTAAATCCTTAGAAATCACGCGGTAGCCGTTGCGGCGCATCCACAGCAAAAACCCCTGCTGTTTCTCGTTAGTGCGATCGACACCCGTGTAGAAGAAAGAGCGCAGCAGCCGCGAACCCGCAGTTAAACGGCACAGCAGCTTAGTGTAATCAATCTCAATTCCTAACTGCAAAGCCGCGTAAAAAAGGTTAGAGCCGTCAATAAAAATTGCTACTCGACCCCGATTTTCTAGCACCTGTTCCGGCGTAAAAAGGTCATTGCTTTCTATTCTATTCAACATGATTGTTATGCCTCAATTTTTATGAAAGATTGGTAAGGAAATAACTGCTAATTCGTAGTCTGTCATAACACCCAGAGCGCTGGCTGCCAACTATGAAGGTACTGTTTACAGCAGTTCGATCCGCTTAAAAACAGGTTGGGGTTCCCCCAGAGTTTGGTTTGCCGGCAAAGCGCCCCAGGCAGCATGAGCTACAAAATTCGCTAAACTGTTAACTGTAACCCGATCGTTAAAGTCAATTGAAAAACCTAGCTGCTGATAGATAGCATTGCTGATATTCGGAATAATCGGCGATAAAAGGTAAGATGCTAGTCTAACAGATTCCAGAACAGAATATAGCACTTGTTCGACACTTTCAAGCTGTCCCTGCTTGTACAAACTCCAAGGTGCTTGCACATCAATAAACTTGTTTCCGGCTCGAACTAATGCAAGCACCGCTTCGCAAGCCTTGCTAAAAGCCAACTCCTCGTAAAAATCTCCTACTCGATCGCCCAAATCCAGGCTCATAGCCTTGAGAAGGTTGTCGCCCTTAATGTTTTCTCCCAACACATTTGGTACGCAGGCACCGCAATATTTGCGAGCCATGTTTAACGTGCGGTTAAGCAAATTTCCCAAATCATTTGCTAGCTCAGCATTCAATATATTGATAAACCGAGTTTCGTTAAAATCGCCGTCCTCTCCAAACTCAATTTCTTTGAGGAAATAGTAACGCACTGCATCAGCGCCGTATTTGTTGACCAATTCGACAGGGTTTAAAGTATTACCCTCCGTTTTCCCCATTTTTTTGCCGTCTTTGGTCAAAAACCCGTGTGCGAAGACGCGACCCGGCATCTGCAGATTTGCTGACATCAGCATAGCCGGCCAGTAAACTGCATGGAAGCGAAGAATATCTTTGCCGATCAAGTGCAAGTCAACCGGCCACCATTTAGATAAAGCATTCTCCAAGATCGGGTCGCTGTCCGGATCTAGCAAGGCGGTGACGTATCCCAGCAAAGCGTCAAACCAGACGTAGATGCTGTGACTGGGGTCAACTGGCATTGGCAGACCCCATGCCAGATTCACTCTAGAAATCGAAAAGTCTTGCAGTCCAGAGTTGACGAAACTGAGCACTTCGTTGCGTCGGCTTTCCGGCGCGATGAAGTCGGGACGTTCTGCGTACAAGGCCAGCAGTTGGTCTTGATACCGCGACAGACGGAAAAAGTAATTTTCCTCGTCGCGCCACTCAACTTCCTTGCTGGTGTGGACGGAACACCGATTTCCCGGCAACAATTCCCTTTCATCCTTAAATTCTTCACAGGAGACGCAGTACCAGCCTTGTTGCTGGTTCAAGTAGATGTCGCCGGAGTTCCAGACGCGGTGGAAAAATTCTTTGACAATGTACTCGTGGCGCCGCGAAGTTGTGCGGATGAAGCGATCGTACTGGATGTCGAGTTGCTCCCACAGCGCCTCAAACGCCGGAACCACTGAATCGCAGTGAGCTTGGGGCGATCGTCCTAAACTCTCGGCTGTCCGCTGAATTTTCTGCCCGTGTTCGTCCGTCCCCGTAACCAGCAAAACAGATTTGCCCCGCAGCCGCTCAAATCGGGCTAGGGCATCCGCAGCCATAGTCGTATAAGCGCTGCCAACGTGAGGTAAATCGTTTACATAATACAGAGGCGTTGTTATCGCAAAGGTATTCTTAGTTTTATCAGTCGATTTCATTGAATGCTAAAAGAAAATTCCCTAAATTTCGTTTCGATCTTAACTCAGCGGTTAATTTTTTTTTGGAGTGGCAATCAAGCTAAATTCCCTGCAAGTTATTTGCAATTGTCTAACCCGGGCTATTCCCAAAAGAAATATTGCTTTCCTATCCACACTAATCTTTTTTAGTTGTTTTTGACGAACTCTCTAAAATGTCTTAATATTTTGACATTCTGCTGCCTTGGGAATCGACGATCCCAGGGTACGCGCCTCATCTATTCATTAATCATAGCCGCTATCCCTAGAGCGGGTTTAGCAGCCCACCCGGTTTGCAACAAAACTCATGGGTTGGGCTGCTAAACCTGCTATTCGACTAACACTCCGCGAACACTTTCTGTGAATGCCCGATCGCTCATCATCGCCATCTCTTTCTCGCGATCACTGGAAAGTCGATAGCCCCTAACTCCTGCCACTTTCCGAGCCGCTCATGGACGCAGAAACAGGGTTGTTTACGAAACTCTCTTGTCAAGCGCGAAGCTTTAGTTTCTTACCTCAAAAAGAGTATCAAACCCACATTCCGCACCCTCAACTGTCACTATCGGTTTTTACTTATTTTGATCCAGCAATAAAACTATAAATCATACTAAAATACCGTAAATTAACGGGTAAATAACTTTTTAAATGAATAATTTGTTACTTGGCAGATAGAGTTTTCTGCGTAATTATACTGTATGACACCCCAGGGTGTGGAATGTGGGATAAAAGCCTAGTTTTTTTGTCACAAAACCCGGTTTTTAAAGGTTGCGAGTACATCCACAGACAATAAAACCCCAAGCCAGTTAAGCTTGGGGCTATCACATTAGGGTGCATCTAACAAGGGATGATCCGATCGCCCTCCTCGATCGCCATCAGGAAAACTAACTCGATTTCCGCCAATAGCTTCTGACAAATAATCGGCCGCAGCTTCCACCACCGCGATCGCATTTTCGTAAACCATCCGCGTCGGCCCCAAAACCCCAACACTACCCACCGGAACTGATCCCCGGCGGTAAGTCGAAGAAATCAGAGTACAGCCACGAATTGGTTCCAAGGAATTTTCCGAACCAATACGCACAGTTACCCGCTTGCCGGGGGTGTCTAACTCAGGTGATTCAAAAATCAAAGGCCAAAGCAGTTCCTGCTCTTGTTCGAGCAATTGCACCAGGGTTTGAACTTGCTGTAACTGCGAAAACTCAGGCAAGCGCAGCGCTTCTGCCAAACCGCCGATCAGAATCCGCGTGTAGGTTGGATGGCTTTGGCGGCTGCTCAAAGCAGTCAGCATGGTTCCCATCCACTCAGCGTACAGCTCAAATTCCCGGTCTAACTCGCTCCAGTCTATAGCCGAGAGTTCCGAGAGCGATCGTCCCCGCAACTTGGTGTTCAAAAAATTTGACAAAATCTGCAATTCGCGATCGACGATTTCGACATCAGGCGTGTTACCTTCTGCGTCCCTCGGCAACTGCACCAAAACCGACTGAGTTTCGTAGGCATCCGTCACCACGATCAGCATCACCTTTCCCGGCTCTAGCTGCACCAGTTGCAAGTGGCGCAAGCAAGCCATATTGGTTTGCGGTATGGTGATCATTGCTATGTAACCGCTGATAGTTGCCAGGATTTGAGCAGCGCCACGGAGTGCCGCGTCCATGCGACCATCCGACCAATTGAGTTGGTCTAGTACCTGTTCCACCTTGCGGGCCAGCGTATCAGACGGCTGAATCAACTGGTCTACGTAAATTCGGTAGCCGGAGTCAGAGGGGACTCGTCCTGCCGAAGTGTGGGGCTGATAAAGCAGTCCAGCTTTTTCAAGAGTCCCCATCGCATTGCGAATTGTAGCTGGGCTGACGCTGAGGTTGAATTCGTCAGCCAAAGCTTTTGAGCCAACGGGTTCCGCTGTAGCTATGTAGTGGCGAACCGTTGCCCAAAGGATGTGTTGTTGCCGATCGGTGAGGTTAACGCGCACAGATATTTAAGCAGAATTAGAATTTAGAGTTGAAAGCCACTATTTAATTGAAACGTCTGTCCGAAGAGGGCGATCGGGCAGACTTATCTATTTAACATAACAGATTTTAGATTAAGGAAGAAGTCAGTTGTTATTGGTTATTGGTTATTGGTTATTTGTAAGTTTTAATGCCCCATGCCCCATGCCCCATGCCCTCTAATCATGTTCTTTCAGAATATTTTGCAGATAACTAGCCACTGCATCCGGCTGTTCCACCATTGCCAAATGGCCACAATCGGGAAGCTGAAGGACATTCTCGCCACAACCTTGGAACATCCAGTGAAAGCTAGCCAAATGCAGCACGTATTTTGGTTCCATAATTTTGTCTTTAGTACCGGCAATAAAATAAACAGGTTGTTTGAGTTGGGAGACAATTTGTGGCAATAGGTGAATCTCAGCTTCTGTGGTGGAATCCAACAAAGCCCCCAAAGCTGCCTCTGGATGAGCTGCCACGAAATCTATTAAGCGCTGCCGTCCCCAGGATCTGCCGATCGAGCGGGCTACAGAATCGCGGGCAAACACGTAATCTGCTAAGGGCAAGCGAGGTAGCCAGCCGGGACGCATTGTCACTAGCTGCTTGCCGACCGCTCGAAACCGCTCGAATTCTTCCTTAAGATAGATGCCGCCCCCTGCATTGATGCAGACAACGCCTTTAACGCGCTCGGAGAATTTGCTGGCTCCCCATAGAGCGATCGTACCGCCGAGAGAGTGTCCCACTAACCAAGCAGAAGATATATCGAGTTTTTCGAGTAAAATTTCCAAATCGCGAGCGTAAGCTACGGGAGTGTAGCAGGAATTTAGCGGTTCGGAACATGGGCGATCGTCGCCGGAGCCCGATTGAGAGTCGCCAAACCCCCGCAAATCGTAGGTAAGGCACTGATAGTTTGGTGCCAAGCGATCAGTCAAAGGTTGCCAGTAGCGACGGCTTAACAGCCAGCCGTGGACAAATACCAGAACCGGCGAAGTTGCAGTCGGAGCCGTCAAATCGTAAGCGTGCCGAACCCCTAGGATGTCGATGGTTGCCATAATTTTATCCTATCCCGAAATCAACACAGAGGTATCAGTAGTTCGATCGGGCGATCGGCTTGGTTTAACTTTCTCCACACTAACGTTTTGACCAAAAACCAGGTGTTCACGCCTAGTCAGTGGTATCCCTAAAATCGCTCGCCTAGCAATCTTTGTCGCACCCCCTCAGCGATTTTCTGCCCCAGATACTCAGGAATTAAACTTTCATTGGGTCCCAACAAGTAGAGAATCAGGCGAGTTCGCCCCCGCCAAACCAACAAATTAGCATTTACTACCAACAAATCCTCTTGCCATATGGCATACATAACTTTGTAAAAAAGTCCAGGTTGATTATCTGCTTCAATCAGCAAAGCTGGCAAGTGGAAAACCGGATCGACGTAGAATTCAGTTGCCACATCTTCCAAACCCGCGTCTAAATTAAATTCCACCGCCAACATCTCTTCAACCTCAAAATGTCCCGCCAATGCCTCTCGAACGGCTCTACAGACATTTTCTGCTGTTTTATCTGCCAGTACCTTGCCACCGCGAGATACTACCAATTTGATAAATACCAGCATGGGCGGGTAAATTTGACCGTACAGACTCAGACTGTGAATTGTCAGTCCGTAGGCCGCGAGCACTCCAAAAATATCGCTCAGTAGAAAAGACTGGTTCCGGTAAGCAAAATGCAGCGCACTTTTATTACCTTCGGCTCGGATTTCGATGACTGCTTGCCGAGTTTTGTAAAGTTGGTAAGCTAATTTGAGGTTTTGCAGTTGGATTTCACTGCTGACAAATTGCTCATAAAACTGCGGAAACGCTCGGTTAAAGCGCTTGAGAAGTTCTAGTGTAGATGGTTTTAAACCCGAAGCCATAATTGAGGAGAAGGTGCGGGAAATATAATAGGTATTGACTCTTCCATGCCTTATGGCAATGGGATTTTCGATTCGACGATTCGACTTAAATTGTGCCCGTCTCCTCACTAAAAGCAAAAGTCAAATCTGTCAGAGAACTTATCACGAGAATGTCACCGTTGCGCCATTCCAGTGGTATTTTCCACCAAGGGTATAAGTTCCGGCGCGTTCGGCGGCACTCAAAAGAAGCATTTCTCAAAATGCCCCTGTCCTGGTTCGGCAACAAATTTTACCTTAAAAGCGGGTTGTCCGGGCACTGGCTAGCAGAACAGTTCTACCAAACTTGACAGAATCAAAAAAGCGCAGACTCAATGTTGGACGACAAATCCCTGTTTTCGGCGTAAGATGAGTGTACCGTAAACTGTTCCTCAAGAGGCTACCGGCAATTGATCCTACGCCGATTGGAGTGGGTTTATCTGTCTGGTTCTCTTTCTCGTCGTCCAACTTCTACTACCTTAACCGCGCCTGCATGGGTTTTTGGAAAAACTTATTTAGTAGTTCTGAGTCTGCCTCTGTACCCCAAACAGCGGATTTTGAGGAAGATGTGGCTGTTGGGTTAGGCGATCCGCTTTCCCCAACGTTTCGCAAACCCGCCAGCGGCAACGCTCGCATCTTTTTCAGTTGCGATCGGGACATTGACCTCTACGAACTCGAAGAACTTTGTAATGCAGTGGGTTGGTCCCGCCGTCCCCTGCGTAAAGTCAAAAAAGCTATTCAGCACAGCTTCCTAGTCGTCTCTATGTGGGAGATGCGGGGCAGCCAGCGACGGCTGGTGGGTTTCGCCAGAGCGACTTCAGACCATGCTTTTAATGCCACGCTTTGGGATGTGGTAGTTCATCCTGACTACCAGGGCAAAGGCATGGGCAAGGCGCTGATGAAATACATCATTAAAAAACTCCGCAGTGAAGATATCAGCAACATTACCTTATTTGCTGACCCTCAAGTGGTGGATTTTTACCGCAATTTGGGCTTTATGTCCGATCCAGAGGGGATTAAAGGTATGTTTTGGTATCCAGATTAGCAAGCAAGGTGCAGGTCGGCGTTGATTTGTTGAGGATATACAATACAATATTGACGCTGTCAACACCGAATGCACCTGTGCGGTGCGGTCAGTGAGGCGTGGATGTATCTCGGCATCAGGGCCGTTATGAAGCTGTGCAAGTATTGTCAGTCGATTTGAGCAGAGCACGATAGGAGCTAGGGAGTGGTATGGGTTTTTGGGTGGGAGCAAACCGCACAACCTAAAAAAAACTTCGCCTTAGCTGCATCGAGAACTAAATATTTAATAAAGCTTGACAAGCAAGCGGTTTTGTGCGTTAATTGTTAGAGGTTAGCTAACTATAACACCGGGATGTAGCGCAGCTTGGTAGCGCGCCTGCTTTGGGAGCAGGATGTCGCAGGTTCAAATCCTGTCATCCCGATCGCACAATGTTAAATAATAGATTGAAGCAGAACTGTCTCTGATGTTTACATTTAGTCAAAATGAAAACAAATTGAGGCAGTTTTTGCTGATCGTGTTAAGTCGCCAGTCTTTGCGTTAATGTGTTTCAGGATCGCTCCTGATGGAAAAAACATGAAATCATTAGTTCGTTTGGGCGCAATATTGGGAATTGTCGGCAGCACTCTGCTGTGCCCCTCCCCAATTGGCAAGATGTCTGCACTGGCACTGCCGGAGCCGCAAATTTTGGAAAAATTGCGATCAGTGCCGGTATTTACGATTACAGACGCTCAGGGTGCGCCCCTCGTCGCTTCTGTTCCCAAGCAGGGTCAGGGTCAAACTGGTAATGCTTCCGTGGCGGGAATTTTCATCAGCCAGAAAGATGCTCAAGCTTTTGTCGATCAACTGAAAACCAGAAATCCTCAGTTGGCGGCCACGGTGCGCGTGATGCCGGTGTCGCTGGGGGAAATTTATCAGATCACTCAAGCAAATAAAGGCAAGCCGGAGGAAGTACAATTTGCTTTCGTTCCGGCTCCGCAGCAGGTGCAGTCGGCTAAAACTGTACTTCAGCAGACTGGTCAACAAGTTAATGAGTTCAACGGTGTACCTCTGTTTTTGGCCAGAGGCGGCGCAGAAAATGGTTATTTGACGATTCAGCGAGGCCAGCAAGAGGTGATTCCCTTGTTTTTTAACAAGGAGGATTTACAGGGCATGGTCGATCGTTTTAAGCAGCAGCAGCCGAACGTGACTGCCACAATTAAGATTGAGGTGGTGAACTTGGAGAGCGTTTTGGAAGCTTTGCGTACTGAGAACGACCCGTTTTTGACCCAAATGATTTTGATTCCGTCGCGGGAGTCGCTGGAATTTGTGCGATCGCTCCAACCTGCCGGTGCGGGCCAAAATCCACAGGTTTCTCCGGCTCCAGCTCGGCCGGCTCCAGCTCCGGCTCCAGCTCGGCCGGCTCGCTAATAGTTAGTCAGCAGTCATTAGTCATCAGTCATCAGTTATTACTCATGAAATAGTAGGTTGGGTTTCTCGACTCAACCTACTATTTACTAATTACTAATTACCAGTTAGCAATTAACAATTACCCCTTCCAAAAAAGTATTATGTTTGTTTCTGGTTTAGAGCTTTGGCAGTGGGTGAATCAAGCTAAAACAGAGGCGATCACCCATGACATTCCCCTAGCAGAAATCGACTGGCTGCTGCAAGAGCTGGCTGGTTTGGATAGGTTGGCTCTGCGTTTGGAGTCGTTTAAAGATTTGCCAAAAATTGAATTAAAGTTGTCTTTATCTGAACTTGCTCAATTGTTGCAGCGGCGCTTACAGGAACGGGTGCCGGTGCAGTATTTAACGGGAGTTGCACATTGGCGGCATTTTTCGCTCAAAGTAACGCCGGCGGTGCTAATTCCCCGTCCTGAAACGGAATTGCTGATCGATTTAACTGTAGAAGCTGTGAAAAGCTATTCAGTTAATCCCCAATCGAATTGGGTAGATTTGGGAACGGGCAGCGGGGCGATCGCGATCGGCTTGGCTTCTGCGTTGACAAATGCTAGGGTTTATGCAGTAGATTGCAGTTCGGAAGCTTTGGCAGTTGCTCGACTGAATGCTGAGAATTTGGGCTTTGAATCGCGAGTTAATTTTTATCAAGGTTTGTGGTGGGAACCGTTAGCATTTCTCAAAGGTCAAGTCAGCGGCATGGTGTCTAACCCCCCTTACATTCCCAGCAGCACGGTGCTGACTCTGGAACCGGAAGTTTTGAAGCACGAACCTCATCTGGCCTTAGACGGTGGTTTTGACGGGTTAGATTGCATCCGGCATTTGGTAGAAACGGCTCCTGATTATTTAGAATCCGGGGGAGTTTGGTTGGTGGAGATGATGGCGGGACAAGCTGAGGCGGTAGCTGATATGCTGCAAAGTCACGGGAGTTACGGTGAAGTTCAGATATTTTCCGATTTAGCAGGAATCGATCGGTTTGCCTTAGCGTATCGACGTTAGGTTTCAAGAATATGTCGTACTTCAAAAATCTAAAATCTAAAATCTAAAATGGCATGACACAAGTTTCGATCGATGCCCTAGTTCAGGGGGCAATTTCTGGCAATCATATCGTCAGTTTTCCTACAGATACTGTACCCGCTTTGGCTGCGCGTCCCGATCGCTCGGAGTTGATTTTTGCAGCTAAACGTCGCAGTCAAGACAAACCGCTGATTTTGATGGCAGCATCGGCGAGGGCCTTGTGGCCTTACGTGCAGGGAAGTCCAGCAGAGTTAAACTTGTGGCAGCAAGTAGCCGAATCCTATTGGCCGGGGGCGTTAACTTTGGTGCTGCCGGCTTCAGCCAAAGTCCCGGCGGCTCTCAATCCCATTGATCGAACTACAATCGGAGTACGAGTGCCTGACTTTCCCCTTGCCCTCAAGATTCTAGAGCAGACAGGCCCTTTGGCTACTACCAGCGCTAATTTATCCGGCCAGCCGCCTCTGGAATCGGTGACAGAAATTGAGGCTCAGTTTCCTGAAGTCTTGACATTAGTTCCTTCGGAATTAGCAACAGCGACAACAGCTTCGAGTTTGCCTTCGACTGTGGCTAAATGGACGGGCAGCGAGTGGGAAATATTGCGACAAGGCGCGATCGAGTTAGAATGCTAAAAGCTAAACTCCAAGGCAAAGCAATATGGCGCCGATCGGCTGGAGCAACTTTATATATTTAGGTATGGGACTGGGGCTGGGTTTGGGAAGCAGTTTGATTTGGCGCCGGCGGCAAAAAAGCTCGCAACAGCCCGAACCTGCACCCAAAGTGCCGCCACCTCCTCAAGAAATTCAGTTAGAGAAGTTTGATGCTCTTTCCGAGCAACTTAAGCAAACTCAATTGGCTTATCAGATGGCATCGGAGATGAGCCAATTTAAGGCGGGTTTTTTGGCTCGAACTTCTCACGAGTTGCGATCACCCCTGAGCACTATGATTGGTACGCTGCAATTAATTCTTTCGGATTTGTGCGACGATCCTGCTGAGGAACGAGAGTTTGTCGAGCAAGCTCACGTCGCCGCACTCAAGCTGGTGAAATTGATAGATGAAATTATCTCTGTTGCTAAAACTGAACACGGCACTGACAGGATGGATATTGAGCCGATTCAGTTAGCTAAGGTTTTTGACGAGGTTGATGATTTAACTTACTTGCAAGCTGCTAATCGCGGCATTCGTTTGGAGATATTGCCGCCTGATCCGGGGATTTATGTATTGGCAGATTTGCCGAGATTTAGGCAAGTTTTAGTTAATTTGGTAGATACTGCTGTTGCTCAGATGGAAGAGGGGAGTATATCTGTGTCTGCCCATGTTTCGCCGGAATCTGGATACGTTCAAATTTGGGTGGACGATCAGCGTTCAGTGAGTGCTTGGAGCGAGTCTTGGGATTTGCTGAAGCACGATTTGGAGTGTGATGTTACCAAGAGCAGCGATAACTCTCAGGTGTCTTCTGGAATGAGGTTATTGATGAATCAGACTCTTTTAAGTTTGATGAGCGGAAAGTTGGAGGTTTTGGCTGTGCCTTCTGAGTCCGAAGAGTGCAATTTTAACCGGACTCAGTGTTCTATTCCTTTGGCAACTTTGTGATGAAGGAAGTTCGGCCACGCGCAATGTACGGGATTTAACGGAGGTGGGGAAGAGGACTAAGGATTTAACAGATTTAACGGAGGTGGGGAAGATGTTAGAGGGAAGATGAAAGAAGGAAATTATTTATAGGGAGTAAGGTGCGCCCTTACGCACCCTACATATTATAGATTTTGATGCCAATCGGGTGATTATTTAAAAATTAGCAGTTAGCAATTCGCCATTGCTAATTTCTAATTCGAGATTCTCTTCTAGAAGCTGATTTTCAAGTACCATGGTGGTGCTAGCGTTTTTCTGAAAACCGATGCGCTCGTAGAAGCTTTGTTTGTAAGTTGTCATCAGGTAAACTCGCTCTACTCGGCACATCCGAGGGTGACTCAAGACGGTTTGCACTAATTTACGGCCGAGTCCTGCACCTTGGTAATCCGGGTGAACGGCGACATCCCAGATGGTAGCTCGATAGATCCCATCTGAGGTGGCTCTGGCAAAGCCGATCGCCCGTGAGCCGTCCCAAACTGTAACAACGGGTTCGCTGTTGGCGATCGCAATTTCCCAATCTTCTATCTTGCGTTCCCTCGCCCAAAAGGCGGCGGCTTTAAATAGTTCTTGGATCTGTGCGATGTCTGCGCGATCGCGACCTATACAAAATTGAATGTGACTGGAATCCCTAGTCGTTGATGTCATGCTCAATCTGCCTTCAAGTTGTATCTAAACTGTGTTACTTTTACTGTTTTACAGGAGTGAAAGTTAATTTTGCTTGGGAACTATCAATGGTTGAATTCCCCATTTACAAAACTATTTTTAGTTATACATATTTTCTAACTAATTTCAGTGATTATTAATACTTTTTGGGCTAAATTCTGTAAAAAAGTCTTTGAGTCAAAATTCCCAACTTATAACTCATACGATTTTAGATTTTAGATTTCAGATTCTAGATGGGGAATGACTGATTTTTTAGGGGGTTTGAAGTTTGTCTACAGAGAAACCGGATTTTTTCTCACGTCTATTTCGTTACAGCCCACCGAAACTGTAAAAACCAGGTTTCGAGGCGTCGTTTATCGGTAAGCGTAAGTGATAGCTAGTGTGTTGCCTAATTGCTCAAAAATCATCTACCGAGAGAGGTATTGACTCCACGAAAACACCCCAAGATTGTGCTGTGGAGTCAATTCTTTAATCTCTAATCTCAAATCAAGTGAATCAGTTTTGCAGCCAGCGGGCGGCGTCTTTGGCGTGATAAGTCAAAATCAAATCAGTACCAGCACGCTTGAATCCTGTCAAAGTTTCCATCACTACTCTTTCTTCATCTATCCAACCGTTGAGGGCGGCGGCTTTTACCATCGCATATTCCCCAGAAACGTTGTAAGCAGCAACTGGCAAATTAGTTGCTTCTTTCACGCGCCAGATGATGTCCATGTAAGCTAAAGCGGGTTTAACCATGAGCATATCTGCGCCTTCGGCAATGTCTAGAGCAATTTCTTTAAGAGCTTCGCGGCCGTTTCCGGGGTCCATTTGATAGGTGCGTCGATCGCCAAATTGCGGAGCAGAATCGGCAGCATCCCGGAATGGGCCATAATAAGCTGAGGCGTATTTGGCCGCGTAAGACATGATGGGAATATCTTCAAATCCAGCGGAGTCCAATCCTTCGCGAATTGCGCCGACAAAACCGTCCATCATTCCCGAAGGTGCGATAATATCTGCACCGGCTTTAGCTTGAGCAACGGCGGTTTTCTTCAGCAATTCTAGTGTCGGATCGTTCAAGACGCGGCCGCTTAAATCTCCGACTTCCAAATAGCCGCAGTGACCGTGACTGGTATATTCGCACAGACAAGTATCGACCATGACGATTAAATCAGGTACGGCTTTTTTAACTGCTTCCGTCGCTTGTTGGACGATGCCACAGTCGTGCCAAGCACCTGTAGCATCTGTGTCTTTATCTGCGGGAATGCCGAATAAAATAATAGCCGGAATGCCGAGGTCGTAGACTTCTTTTGCTTCTTCTACTATTTTGTCTACCGATAGCTGGTAAACTCCGGGCATTGATGTGACTTCTTTAGCAAAAGCTTCCCCCGGTACGGCAAATAGGGGGTAAATTAAATCGCTGGTTGTCAGGATATTTTCGCGTACCATCCGGCGGAGTTGGGGATGGTTGCGGAGGCGGCGGGGGCGGTGAGTTGGAAACATAATGTTTTTTTTACGGTAGATAAAGCCTTGTTTTTGAGGACTCGCGGCGTTTCTTTAAAAGTCTAGAGCTTATTGTTGGCCGATCGCCCTTTACATAAGTAAACTTCTGTAAAACCCGCGATGTCCATTGTTCGTAGTCAGGAATGCCAGTTCTTTCTAGGTTTTCTCGTTTGCAGACTCAGGCCTAACTATGGTTGGATGGGTTGGTACGGATATCTCGCTGGCTTCATACCTATAACCAGGCTGCCCAGAAGCGAGGATAGACTGTAAATTATAAATGTATCGAATAGTAACGGTCTTATGTACAAGCAACTAATTTCAAAGATCAAACCGCTTTTGAAATCACTATTTGCGATCGGTCTGGTACTGACGCTAGCCCTCGGTAACGCTGATGGAGCTCTGGCTGCCCGCAGCGGAGGACGCATCGGGGGCGGATCTTTTAGAGCTCCGGCGCGCAGTTACTCGTCTCCTAGTCGCACTTACGCACCGTCGGGAGGAGGCTACTATCCGGGCGGCGGCTTCGGAGGTGGCTTTGGTTTCCCGTTCTTGCTGCCGTTTTTTGGCTTTGGGGGCGGGTTTGGTGGCCTGTTCTCGATTTTGATTTTTATTTCGATCGCTAATTTCCTCGTCCAAAGCTTCCGCCGCGCCGGGGGCGGAACTGACGAACTCGGCAACAGCGCCGCCACTACCACCGTATCTGTCGCCCGCTTACAAGTTGGTTTGCTAGCAGAGGCCCGCGGTTTGCAAGCCGAACTCGACTCCTTAGCGCAAAAAGCGGATACCGATACAGCGGCAGGTCGTGCTCAAGTGCTGCAAGAATCTACTCTGGCGCTGCTGCGACATCCTGAATACTGGGTTTACGCGGGCGCTGAATCTGTGCAAACTCGCTTGGAGGCAGCCGAAGCTAAGTTTAATCAACTTTCTTTGGCAGAACGCAGCAAATTTACTGAAGAAACGCTTTCAAATTATAACAATCAGCTCCGGCAAGCAGGGAGCAGCAATATCCTGCCAGGTTTGCAAGAAAATGGGGCGCTGGTTGCTTCTGATTTGAATTCAGATCCTGGGGAATTTATTGTGGTGACGGTGATTGTCGGTACTCAAGGCAAATTGCAATTGCCAGCAGTGAAAAACTCTGAAGATTTGCGCCAAGCTTTGCGTCAGATTGGGGGAGTATCGAGCGAGCAGTTGCTGGCGGTTGAGGTGCTGTGGACTCCTCAAGCGAACGGGGACACTCTGACTGCTGACGATATGTTGGCGGGCTATCCTGATTTGCGCTCGATTTAGTGAGCAAGACTGGGCGCGGAGCATTATCTGCCGCGCCCCATCCTGCAGCCAAGCTGGGCGGGTGAGCCCCATTGCTTTTGAGACAGGAATTTCGCGGGAGGTTGGGGAGGTCGATCGAGTTAAAAAAGATTGTTTAACAAATGCTAGTATTGAGAGATCATGCTTCAGCGTGATTCATCTGCTATGGGCAAAGCCTGCCCGATATGGGTTTTGCGAAGAAGTTAGGCAGGATAAAAAAAATGTATTAAGCGAGGGCTGCTTCGGAAGAAGTTGCGATCGCGCGTCATCTAAATTTTATATAAATAAGCAAGCAGCGATCGAGAGCTAAAACTTATGGCCGACAGCAGCAGAAAAAAAGCACTTTTTATTTTGAGCCAGTTAAATAATGACGATATCAACTGGATCGTCCATAAAGGTAAAAAAGAAGTTCTAGAGCCGGGCGGGATTTTGATCCATGAAGGGAGACAGATAGATGCGCTCTACATTGTTTTGAATGGGAGTTTGAGTGTTTTAATCGAGGCTGAGCGGACTAGAGAACTCGCTAAAATAGCCAGCGGAGAACTGGTGGGAGAAGTCTCTTTCATTGACGCTCGCCCTCCTTTGGCAACGGTAAAGGCGATCGAAGAAACTCACTTGCTAGCAATTCCTAGGCGGCAGTTAGTCATCAAACTTCAAAACGATATGGGCTTTGCTTCCCGGTTTTATTATGGAATTTCACTGTGTCTGGCAGACAGGATGCGCGGTACGATCCGACATATAGAATACGGTCGCAATATTGAATTAGAGCAACCAGAATTTGAACGAGAGGATATCAACCCTAACGTCCTGGAAAATTTGGCGCTAGCTGAGGCTAAGTTTAATTGGCTGAGGGAAAATGTTAAACCTTAAGGAATTTTAAGGCGTTTTTAAGCTGGGTCTGAAAACTGGCCGATTGATACGGTCATTGAGAGATGTACGATGTAACTTCTCAACTCAAAAAACAGATGTGCAGAACGAAATAGGGGCGGGTCGTACCGGAAATATCGATCATCTATAATTGCCGAAACTATAAAAACCCGCCCCTGTGCTTTGCCGTTGCAACCTCGCGCGCCCAAATGAAACTACCAACTAGACAATCTAGATAATGCCCGGCCCTTTGCCGCGGGTGTCTGCATCCATTGTCAGTTTTCCTTCTTCGCCTTTTTTATCTTTGATTTCTGCGAGAATTCGAGCGCGTTCTGCAGCTTCGGCTTCTTCTTTTGCTCTCAAATCGCCCGGTTCGTTGATGTACATTTCCGGTTCGACCGCGTAATTGTTAACCAGACCTTCTTTGTCTACTGTATAACCATCTGTAGTGTGAATGCTTTCGTCATCGGTTTGGTCATCAGTTTTTGCACTTTTCTGCTTCCCTTCGGTGGTTGCGTGCATGAAGTTAGCCCCTTCCCGTTCTTGCCGCGCTGCTGTCTCAGCAGGAGTAATGCCCCTGTCGTAGTGGGGGGCTTCCATATTGGCTTCGATTTGTTCGTCGGCCGGTGTTGATTTGCTAACTTCTTTTTTGGGGGGTATTGGTTGGCGATTAGTCATGATTTATTCCTGAGTTATCTTTTCAAAAAGGTCTTTGGCTTATGTTTAAATAATAAGTGTAAGCTAACTCATTAACAAACTATCTTTGGTTATAGTTTGCGAGAAATTGCTGCAATCTCCCATACATTTAGTGAGTCTTCCTCAAGACTGATAAATTTCTCTTTTTATTGAAAAACTCACATTTTTATACTCTTTGACATCTATCTAAAGACAGATAATATCCTTTCAGGTCAATTACCTCTAATCAAGGGGTTTGTAGTGAGGACTTTGGTCTTCAGATTTTTATCATGACTAAAGTCCAATGGCACAGAAAAAGGCTTAATCACTCCCTCCGTTTAGCTTTCAAGACAGAGCGAGGTTCCTGCATTCGAGGATACGGTTTCTGCCTGGGTTTCCAAACACTAGATTCAGAACGCTCAGGTCGAATCGTAAGTAAATTAGTTGCCACCTGTTCCAAAAGTAATTGACGCCATTGTCGCTGTTGGCATTTTCCTGTAGTTGCCAACAGCATCAATAACAGATTCAACTGCTGCCTGGTTGATTGGAATGAGAGTTGAAAAACTGTATTTTCTGACAAAGATACAGCCTGCCACATAATGGTACGTAATCAAGTGTAAGCTAATCAGTATGTCCAGATTTCTTTTCTCACCATCACCGGAGTTTTAGCTGTTAATATCTCCATTTTTAACGTGGTTTTGAGATAGCGTCAATTAACTGCTGCCGACCAACGAAACCCATATAAACAAGTCAACTTTTTAACAGTGTACCGTTTTGTATCCACCAATATTGTCACTACAATGATACGCTCAGCTCTGAAGCCACGGCACTTAATTCGCCATACTTTCCGGACGATGAAACTAGACGGCCATGCCTCGAATTCCTCCAAAGTCATGTGGGTTGGGACAATGTTGGGGCTGATTCCCGACGACTTTTTGAGCGCCAATTCCCAACTTTTTTCCCCGCCATTAAGTCAGTTTTACGGAAATGATTTTTACGGAAAACAGCATCTGCTCCTGGCTGTTTCACCACAAATAAATCGACATAATTATCATAAGCTTGCTATGGCAATATCACATCGTCGGGGACTAAATTTGCATAAATTAAACGGCTGAGCACAATCTCACTGCTCGCCTGCGTCAGCTATGCCAGCGGATACCACAGCCAAGCGTGATCAATCAAAAGAGTACCACTATTTTAGCGATGGTTCATCCACACCCAGCTTTTTGATTGCTGTGTTGCGGATACTCGGCTTGATTAGCAACAGTATGATTCATCAACACTGTTGTCCCATCTAGTACCCGCACCCGTCGTCCACACCATTCTTGTTCTATGGGAACTTGCTTTTCTCTCTTCCTCTGCGACTATGGGTACTAACTGTTGAACGAGTTTATCTGGTAGTCGCTGACGAGCTTTACTGTATGCCCCGGTATCAGAAGAAGGAGGCTGGACTCCGGCGGCACTGAGCCACGTACTCATCCGCTTCACGGCCCCACTTAAACTTTTGTCGGGAGCGAGTACCTGAGATATCATCGCCCACAATGTGACTATCGGTGTGTAGATGCTTTGGTCGTAGGTGATTTTCTTATTCGCTAGAAGCTCTTGGACTAACGAATCTGGCAGCAGCTTCTCCCAAGGTGAGGCAACGCTCGGCAAAAATTGTTGTTTAAGAATGCACGCACGATTTGCCATAATGGAGAGAGATATTTTGGTTGGTCAGGCAATTATGTAGATATTGCCTTACAGATTTTTTGGGGCTCACTTTTTCAGTGCCATTGGGCTAAAGTCCTCACTACGAACCGGATCGATCGCCCTCAAGCGCTAAGCGGAGGAATTTGACCGGGCATGATATCAAGTATCATCAGGTAACGGTGGCAGTAATGCCTCTAATTGCACCCGTAAACCAGGCAAAACACTTGTAACAATATTCCAAATAACTTCTGGTCTCACTTGGTCACAACGGTGAAGTAAAATATTGCGTAAGTTAATCGCATTTCGCCAATCAATTTCGGGATGAAACTGCTGAAACTCGATCAAAACTCTGCGAGCTGCTTCGCCCAAAATCCCCAACTGCCGCTCTACGGCACTTTGCATAAAAACACTTTCCAGGTAAGTGTCGTAAGAAGCATCAGTAGTAAACTGTTGAATCCGACGGATTGCTTGCTCCATGCCCCAAAGTGAAGCACTATCCCGATCGTTCGCTGGCATAAATCACTCGATGCGTTTTCAAAATGTTCGATCGCCGATAGGGATTTTTTAACTGCTTTTTTTCCACCAAATCTAGAGAACGGTGAAATAAATCCTCTATCTCTTCCTGCATACTCAATAAATGAGACAGCGTGAGGCGGTGCGAGCGCTAGTAAGTAACTAATACATCCACATCGCTATCAGGGCGAAAATCATCCCGCAGCACCGAGCCGAACAGGGCAAACTCGACAATGTTCCAGCGCTGGCAAAATTTCGCGATCGCATCTAAAGAAACTTTTAGGCGATCGCTCACTACATATTGTAAATCCGCTTGTAACTCAATCATGGGCGAGTCAACCTCAGACTACAAAATTCAGAGAATCCAAGCATTGCTATAGCAGCCGCTAATTTACCACACTTGAGCATCCCAGACACATTTAAGTTTTCGATGCAAACAAAATTTACTAGACTTACTTATAAGATGAGAGGAGCTAGATTGAGAGGTCATCCTATGTCGCCGATAAAACAACGCCTTCTAGAAGCGATCGAACGGACTCCTGAATCGCTTTTAGAGCAAACCCTGACATTCCTGGAATTTTTGACCAGTCGGACACAGACCGCACTCGCCCCAGACTTCGACTCGGATTTTGACTCAGACACCGACTCCAACGACAAAATCCTCGCTGACCTGAAAGTCTCCCTCCACCAAGCCAAAGCGGGACAAACCTTCCCCATCGATGAGCTCTGGGACGGCATCAATGTCTGAGATGCCAGTCCAACTCAAATTCACGGCACTCTTCAAACGTCGCCTCAAAGGACTCGCTAAAAAGTAGCGCCAAATTCAAACCGATGTTAAGCCCGTCCTCGATCAGATTATCCAAGGAAACTTCATCGCAAACCAGATTACAGGCATCCCATACACCGTTTACAAAGTCCGGGCTAAAAACAGTGATGCCCAAGTTGGTAAGAGCGGTGGCTATCGTTTGATTTATCAAGTTGAATCACCGACCAGGTTGTTTTACACCTGATTTACTCGAAATCAGAACAAGCAAACGTCTCGGCCGAGGAAATCCAAACTGCGATCGCACAATACCACGCAGAACCAGGCGAATAAGACTTTTTTCAAGTCTAAACTTTGGATATCGCCGACATTGATATCAGATATGGCCCAAGTCCCGACCTTCTGGCGGCAGCAGTGTATCTTTGAGAGTTGACACAAATTTTTTAAACTTGTGCTAACTCTTGACTACATACTGACTAGAGTGAAAAATATGCAAAAACGCCAGCAACAAACCAACCAACTTATGAACTTTTCAGAAAAATCAGGGGGCAAAAGTCCCACATCCACAAAAACCAACCCAACAAAGAATCTCGGCGTCGGAGGATTGCGGAAATTACTGCTCGCCGCCGGAATAGCCTCTGTGTGCGCTAGCTGTCAAAATCCTCAAGCACCCACCGCCACAACTCCCGGAGGCAGTCCCGGAACCAGTCCCGCAGCCACTCCCGTCGCAGTCAGCAACCCTGGAGACCCAAATACTGTCAAAATTGTCTCCATGCTGCCGATGACAGGCAGCGCCTTGGGTCAAGCTCAAACAATGGTCAACGGTATCCAACAAGCCCTCGCCGAAACCAACTCGAAAGCTTGCGACGGCAAAATCCAAATCCAATACGAAGTTTACGATGACGCCACCGCCGCCGCCGGCAAATGGGACCCTGCCCAAGTAACGTCCAACTCCAACAAAGCCGTGGCTGACGGTTCGGTAGTTGCCGTCATCGGTCACTATAACTCCGGTGCAGCCAAACTTTCCATTCCCGTGCTCAACCAAGCTAACATCGTCATGATCAGTCCGGCCAACACTTATCCGGGACTGACTAAACCAGGAAAAGGCGAAGCCAAAGAACCCAACGTTTATTATCCCGCTGGCACTCGTAATTTCACCCGCGTTGTCCCCGCTGACGACCTTCAAGGTGCTGTAGCTGGCAACTGGGCGAAATCTTTGGGCGTGCAAAAAGTCTACATTCTCGACGACCAAGAACTCTACGGTAAAGGCATCGCTGATGTTTTTGAAGCAACTTCTAAAAAGTTGGGAATTCAAGTCCTCGGAAGAGAGGGAATTGATATTAAAGCTAGCGACTATAAGGCGTTAATGAATAAAATCAAAGCTTTAAATCCCGACATGATTTACCTTGGAGGCACTACTCAAAGCAATGCGGGACAAATAATTAAAGACATGAGAAATGTCGGAATGACGCCTGATGCAGTTAAGTTCATGGGGCCCGACGGCATTAAAGAGCAAGCTTTAATTGACGCGGCAGGTAAAGATGCCGAAGGAGTTTACGCTACTTTTGGTGGCTTGCCTCCTCAAGAATTGACTGGTGCAGGTGCGAAGTGGTACACAAGTTACAAGGCAAAATATAATGCTGAACCGGAAGCTTATGCAGCTTACGCCTATGAAGCTGCTAAAGTTGCGATCGGCGCAATTAATAAAGTTTGCAAAAATGACCGCGCTGCTATCCGCGAGGCTGTCTTGGCAACTAAAGACTTTAACGGGGTACTCGGCACTTGGAGTTTTGACACCAACGGCGACACGAGCTTGACTACAATGTCAGGAAATGTTGTTAAAGGTGGCAAGTGGGAGTTCGTGAATGCGCTCAAGACGGAATAATTAGTCAGTTGTCAGTTGTCAGTTGACTGTTGTCAGTAGTGATTTTAACTGGTTCCTAGGCTCTGCTTAGGAACCAATGTAACTCTTGGTCTGCTGGGCTTTCCGATCCGAAAAATTGGAGGTAGAGCCTCCGAATCCGCGTTTCTAATATCTGCCTAGAAACGAGTAGAGTGAATGTTCCTAATGCCCAATGCCCAATTCCCAATTACTCAAAAACATGAAGAACTGGAAAAGTATTCTCTTATATCTAGGTGTAGTTTATATAGTTTTGCTATTAGGCCCGATCGCAGGATTTGATTTGCCAAAAATTTTAGGAGAAATAGCCAGCAGTCCTGAAGTTTTGATTCAACAATTGTTAGTGGGTTTGGTGAACGGGGCGCTGATTGCAATTATTGCCTTGGGTTACACTATGGTTTATGGCATTATTGAGTTAATCAATTTTGCTCACGGCGATTTGTATATGTTGGGTGCTTTTGCTTCCCTAACCGTATTCGGGGCTTTTGGGATTCAAGATGGCGCACCTTTAGGTATTGCTATACCAGTGATGTTAGTCGCTTTAATTGTATGTTCGGTGTTTTGTGCTGGACTGAATGTTGTTGTCGAAAAGTATGCTTATCGACCTTTGCGAAATGCTCCCCGTTTGGCTCCTTTAATTTCAGCAATTGGAGTTTCTTTTATTTTCCAAAATATGGGTCTGTTTTGGGGAGGATTGAAAGCTTTTATTCCAGTGATGGGTTCTAATTCGGCGGCTCCGAAAAGCTTTCCCGATTTGTTGCCGCGAGTTGATATTCTAAAGTTTTTGGGAATTCAAACGAGTATTGTATTTACTACGAAAGATTTAATTGTGTTGGTAGTGGCTGTGGTATTGATGGTTTTGCTTCATGTTTTTGTCCAGTACACTCGTCTGGGAAAGGCGATGCGGGCAACGGCTCAAAGCCGCGATGCTGCTAAAATTATGGGGATTAATGTAGATCAGATTATTGCTTTGACTTTTTTGATTGGGGGAGCTTTGGCGGGTTCGGCTGGGATTCTGGTTGGTTTGTACAACAATACTATTGTTTTTACGATGGGGTTTACGGCGGGTTTGAGGGCTTTTACGGCGGCGGTTTTGGGGGGGATTGGCAATATTGTCGGGGCGATGTTGGGAGGTGTTTTGATTGGGTTGCTTTCGTCTTTGAGCGATCAGTATTTGTCGAGTCGCTGGACTAATGCTTGGGTATTTGGGGTTTTGGTGGTGATTTTGGCTTTTCGACCGGGCGGTTTGTTGGGCGAGAATGTTCAGGAGAAGGTTTGAAGTTGCAGGGTTAAAATAAGGGCAAGAGACATTTAAGTATATCTAAAAAAACATCGCACCCAGACCCCCGACTTCTTTAAGAAATTGGGGAACTAAAAGCGATCGCATTTTACATTTTAGGTTATTTTACGTTTTAAATATTCCCTGGTTTGAGCCAGCCAAAAACTTCGCCTAAAGTCAACTGCATTTCCGGCATAAAATTGGGCATCGGAAGTATATCTGTTGGTTCTTGCAAGGAAATAGGCTGCTGCCTTGCGGGATAGGCTAAAATGTTTTTTTCATCCGGATCGAGCAACCAACCCATCTGACAACCGGCATTCAAACAGTGCAAAATATTGTTTGTGACTTTGGTTTGGCTTTGGGCTGGGGACAAAATTTCTATTGTCCAGTCTGGGTAAGCATTAAATGTATTGGCAATTTCGCCGTCAGCGTCTAGGGGAATGCGATTCCAAACAAAAATGGCGACATCGGGAACAATAGAACGTCCGCCAAAGGTGCAGCGAAGTTCTGGTAGGGCTAGGGCAATTTGCGGTTTCTCTGCGATGTCGTTGGTGACTGTTACGAGTCTGCCTTGTAGTTTGCTGTGTTTTCCTTGTGGCATAGGTTTTTGTACGATCGCACCTTTGATGTATTCGCTAGCCGGTTTGGTTTCTGGGAGTTGCAAAAACTCGTCCAGGGTGATAGTTTTTTGAGGTGCTTGTACCATATGGCGATCGCCCGTTTGAAGTGTGTTGGGGTAACAGTTCCAGTATATTTGAAGTTTCGTCACTTTTGGTGCAATAATCTAACTCAAAAGACTCTAAACTGTAGCTAGCCCGATCAACCGTTTCCACGATAAGCAGTCGATCGCATTCATTGAGACCGAATTTGGCACGACCCGCGTCAGTCGCATTTATAACTGCGATTCCTAGCATTCTTTCATCTAACTACTGACTGCTGACTAATAACTAATGACTAATGACTAATAACTTCTTCCTATGTCAAACAAGATAATTAAAGCAATTAAATCGAGCGGTATTTTAGGGGCGATCGCCTCTTTGACGGTTTTGTTATTCGGCGGTTGGAGCGGCACCGTAATCGGCTGGCTGATGGGTACGGCGGCGGGCTTTATGAGCTGTCGGGAGCAGAAGGTTTACAGCCCGAAAATGGGTGCGATTATCGGCAGTTTAGCGGGATTGGGATTGGGAGTTTGGCTGTTAGCTGCGAGTGTGGTAGAAGGGGTTTTGATTAGACCTTTTTCGGGGCAATCTGCTGTGGCTTTGCCGACTACTCTGCTCTACGGAATTTGCAGTTTGACGATCGCAATTTTGACAGCTACGTTAATGGGTGCTTTGCAGGGTTTGCAGGGGGAACGCCAGCGGCTGGCAACTCTGGTGACATTAGCTTTTATTCTAATTCTGTTTCCGTTTATCGACATTCAGGCTCAGACTGGCTGGATTGCTACTGTAGTACAGATTCAAATCTTTATTATGTTGGCGCTGGGTTTGAATATTACTGTGGGTTTTGCGGGTTTGTTGGATTTGGGATATGCGGCATTTTTTGCGATCGGCGCTTACACAACGGCTTTGCTATCTTCTGGGCAGTTAAATATTGCTTGGAATTTTTGGGTGGTATTGCCGATCGCGGCCGGTGTAGCTGCGATCGCGGGTGTAATCCTGGGTATTCCCACACTGCGGCTCAAGGGCGATTATTTGGCGATTGTTACCCTCGGTTTTGGCGAAATTATCCCGGTTGTCTTTAGGAATTTAACCGCGATTCGCATCGACGAACCAGTCTCGAAGATTGTTGCGGCTGTGTTGGGTAAACCTGAGTTGGTGCTGTGTCTGGTTGGGTGTGATCGACCTTTTAACCTCACCGGCGGCGAAGCGGGAATAAACCCGATCGGGCGTCCATCTCTTCCCATTATCGGCACTTTCAGCACCGGCAACTACTTTCCCTGGTACTACCTAATTTTGCTGCTAGTTGTCTTCGCTTACTTCATGATTTCGCGGCTGCGAGATTCCCGTTTGGGCAGGGCGTGGAATGCGATGCGCGAAGATGAGTTAGCGGCTAGTGCGATGGGGATTAACCTGGTCAAAACCAAACTTTCGGCTTTTGCGATGGGAGCGACGTTTTCGGGCTTTGCAGGCGCGTTTTACGCCGCCTATATCAGCGCAATTTTTCCCAGCGTGTTCGATTTCTCGGTGTCGGTAATCATCCTGTGTATGGTGATTTTAGGCGGTTTGGGCAACATGACCGGGGTGATTTTGGGCGCTATCATTATCATGTCTGCCGATCGGCTTTATCTACCACAATTAGCCCAAGTCCTCAAGGGTTTTCTGAATACTTTTGTACTCCCCAGGATTGCAATTCCCCAGTTGCGAGACTTTCTGGCAACCAGTTTAGACCCGATTCAAATGCGCTTATTCCTATTTGGCCTAACTCTTGTTGTCATGATGCTCGTGCGGCCGGAGGGACTGATTCCTGATAAAATACACCAAGCTGAACTGCATTCTGATGGTGAAGCGAGCAATGAGTCTTTAGCAGATGCGAGAAGTTAATAACTAGGTAAGGGCAAAAAACATAGTATTTTGTAAATTGGTTTAGCTAAAAATCTAGGATGGAAGGGAGTTTATGAGTGTAAACCCCCCTCCCCATCTAATGTTTATTTGTAACCAACTACTTAGTAAGGGTGAAAGATTAGCCATGAACAATGTAACTGGTAGTGCTTTTATCGTTGCGGAATTTAGATCAGAAGAGAATGAAGAGGCAATTCCTCTTTACACTGATCATGTAGTAAAAATATGGCTAAATGAGGAAACAAAAAAAATAGCTGATCAAATAGCTCACAACTCTCCCACAGCTAAAGAAATGGTTAAGTTGCGGACTAAATATTTTGATGATGTTTTGTCAAATCAAATTTTAGGAGGTTGCAAGCAAGTAGTTATTTTAGGTTCGGGTTTGGATACTCGCCCTGCTAGAATTAATGGAGAAAGAGTGATTTATTTTGAAATAGACCACCGCGCGACTCTTCAATTAAAAGAAGAAACTCTCAAAGCAAACAAAGTTACTGCCAATGTTCGCTATATTCCCGGCGATTACGTAAAAGAAGGTTTAATTTCCTTGCTCAAACAGAGTGAATTTGATTTCGCTCTACCGACATATTTTTTGTGGGAAGGCAACACAACCTTGCTTGACAAAAAAGATGTAATATTTGTGTTAGAACAAATTCGCGACTATGTTGAGAATTTTCGATTGTCCTTTGATTATATGTCGGAAAAGGTGATTTTGAGAACAACGGGCTACCAAGATATCAATGATTACATAGATAAATACGAAAGTATGTATGCACCGTGGATTACTGGGTTTGAAAAGATTGCAACTTTGGCTGACGAACTCAATCTCAAAGTTATTGAAAACTTTTCGACTGCCGATTTACACGCACAATATCGCCCTGGCCGTTCGATCGAATCTAATCTTTTTAAGTTCTATTTTGTCTGTACGTTAGAAAATGTAGTCGGGGGCGTCAGTCAAGAGATTTGACTCAACGGACACAATTGGCTGCTGGCGCACCTTATCAAAGCAAAGACGATCGCACTTTGCTGTACCCGAATGCCTCCAAAAGTATTTACCAATATGTCTCAGGCAGGCTAAACTAGGACTTAACAAGCTTGGTCGTCACGGCAGCAGGATTAGCCATCCTCTGTATCGTCTGGCCAAGGTCGAATCACTCCAATTATTCAAAGCTATGATTTTAGCGACAAAACAAATTATTGAAAAAAGCAATGACACCGAAGAAATTAAGGGAGTTGGAGAACAATTTGCAGCGATACAAAAATCCTTAGAAAAAGCATTCCAATCTCAAGATGCTCTGGCACCAGAGGAGGGTCTTAGAGAACTGCTGTCAATCTACGAGCTTTATCTCCATATTGAATCAGAAAGCAATTCTTCTAAGAGACATAAAAGCTTAGAAGAACTTGAACGTAGCGTCGAAGCATTTAAGACAAAGTACAAAGACTTTGCCCCGAAGGAAGCTGTTGATGGCATAGAAAATGTACAACTTTGGGCTAAAATATCTAGAACAATGATGTCTGCCAAATTTTATACGCTTGCTGCATCTGTTGAAGACAACGAAGTAAAGCAACTAGGATTGTTTTACGCAGGACTCATCAATTTATTAGATATTGCAGAAAATCATCTAAGCTTCTTTACCAAAAGAGGTCGCGAATTAGGCAAAGGTCTAGCTCACACACTAATCAGCTATAAAACATTTGAAGATTATGCCAAGAAAAGACCAGCAGATGAAATCACCAGCCAAGCTATAGCCATAAGAAATGCAGCCAAAGCAATTTTGTGGGAAATTGATAGGCACGACCGCAAAAAATTTTCGTATAAATCACTCTATGAAGAAGCCAACAATGCACTAAAAACAGATGATAAAGAAGAACTCCTTAAAACTCTGCGTTCCTGGCGTGAAGAGTACATTAATGAGCTTGAAAAGCTATCAGACAACTAGCAACCTAATTCATGAGTACGTTAATTTTTTTAGATACGGGTGTCGTCGGAAAACTCATACATCCCGATGTTGAGCAAAGCAAAACTAGGTTGGCTCAAAATGCTAAAAGCGAAGTTAAAAAATCGATTCTAGAAGCAATTGAATGTAATGAATGGTTAGAGACGCTAATAAATAAAGAATATTCTATAGCTATATCCGAAATCGTAAACTATGAAGCAAGGCGCGAGCATATCAGGCGAATCTGCGATCGCAAATCTGGACTAGAAGAGAAACAAAAAGCTCTTAAAGCTATTGAAAGGCTAGATGCGCTAATCACAAAAAAAGGAGTTGCATATTTTCCAGTTACTTGCGAAGAGGGCAACGTAATGCAAGAAGCGGCTGAGTTATGGGCTTTTGCACACAATAATTCTTATGTAGCCTACGATGCAGACTTAATCATAGCCGCTCAAGCCGTCATTATTAAGAGAATAGGAATAGACGTAATCATTGCAGCAACTGATACCGAAGACTTTAACCGATTGCTACAACAGCACCACATTGAAGCTAGACGCTGGAGAGATATTAAACCTTAGCTGAACTGTCTCTCATTTAATTTTCCACTGTTTTTGTCCTAAAACTCAAGGGGCAACTCTTCAACAACTTAACTAATATTAGGAATCACAACCAAAATGTCATTATTAGAAGCACAGCAACTTACAATGCGATTCGGGGGTTTGACTGCGGTCAACCAGGTTAGTTTAACATTGGAAAAAGGCTCGATCGCCAGTTTGATCGGCCCCAACGGTGCGGGCAAAACTACTTTTTTTAATATGCTGACAGGTATTTACAAACCGAGTGGCGGTCAGTTGCTTTTAGAACAGAAGAATATCACGGGTTTGCCACCGGATCGCCTGACAACTTTCGGCATTGCTAGAACTTTCCAAAATATCCGCTTGTTTAACAACATGACTGTGCTGGATAATGTTTTAGTAGGTAGACACTGCCGATTAAAAACAGGTTTGTTGGGTGCAATCCTCCGCCCTCCCGCTGCGAATCTGGAGGAGCGGGAAGCTAAAATAAAAGCGCTCACTATGCTTGATTTTGTCGGTTTAGGTGCCGCTAAAGCGCCGGAGCTGGCAAAAAACCTTTCCTACGGCGACCAGCGGAGATTGGAAATTGCGAGGGCTTTGGCTTCCGATCCTAAAGTGCTGCTTTTGGACGAACCTACGGCGGGGATGAACCCGAACGAAACGGCTGATTTAACTCGCTTTATTTACCGAATTCGCGATGAGTTGAATTTGAGTATTTTGCTAATTGAACATGATATGAAGGTGGTGATGGGAATTAGTGATCGCGTGAGTGTTATGGAGTACGGTACTAAAATTGCTGAAGGAACTCCGGCCGAAGTTCGCTCAGATCCTCGCGTAATTGAGGCATATTTGGGAAAAGAAGAAGATGGACATGGTTAATGGGTAAATATCTCCATATTTTGATTAAGATTTAGGTAAATATAGCCCACAAAGAGCAATTATGTTGGAAATTAAAGACATACACACCTACTACGGAAATATCCACGCTCTCAAAGGAGTATCGCTAACAGTCTCGCAGGGAGAAGTTGTGACATTAATCGGCAGCAACGGGGCGGGGAAAACGACCACTCTCCGCACGATTCAAGGACTGCTGCGCCCGCGCCAAGGCACTGTATTATTTGAGGGAAAGCCTTTAGAAGCACTATCTACAGAGGCGATCGTCCGTTTGGGGATTTCTCAAAGTCCCGAAGGGCGGCTGATTTTTCCGCGAATGACGGTGCAAGAAAACCTGGAAATGGGTGCTTATCTCCGCAACGATACTCTCGGTATCAAGTCCGATATGGAAAAAGCATTAAATTTATTTCCTCGTTTGCGAGAAAGAATTAGTCAAAAAGGGGGAACTCTCAGCGGCGGGGAACAGCAAATGTTGGCGATCGCGCGGGCTTTGATGTCGCGCCCCCGCTTGTTATTATTGGACGAGCCGAGTATGGGATTGGCACCGATGTTAGTCAGTCAAATTTTTGCGATCGTCCGCGATATTAATGCTGAAGGAACAACTATTTTACTGGTGGAACAAAACGCCCGTATGGCTTTAAGTGTAGCCCATCGCGGCTATGTTATCCAAACTGGTCAGGTTGTAGTCGCTGGTACTGCTAGCGATTTGCAGTCAAATGAAACTGTTCGCCAAGCATATTTAGGTGAAAGTTAAATATGGGCATTGGGCATTGGGCATTGGCATTGGTTATTGAAACTGACAACTAACAACCAGAAACCAACCAATAACAAATAATATCGTTTCCGGTTGCATCGGTATTGTTTAAACAGTCAACACTCAACAGTCAACACTCAACAGTCAACACTCAACAATTCCGGAGGAGTGCAACCGGAATTGATATAATAAATTACCCTATTTGCGATCGCAACTTCCCCGTTTCCAATTCCGTCTCAAAAGCCGCCCGCACCTTTTCCCACTCCGCTTGGGCTTCCAACAGGCGATCGCGCGCCGTACTCACATCAAAAACCTGTTCCCCTCCAGACTCAACCGCCACGCGGCCCATATACTCCAACTCCTTGCAAACAGCAGAAAAAGACACGGCTCCTAAATTGGCGCTGCTCGACTTCAGCGTGTGAGAAGCCAGCTTCAAACTATCAGCATCGCCCAGAAAAATAGCCTCCTTAATAGTTTCTAAATGTTGCGGTGCGTCTTCCAAATATATCTTAATCAGTTCCCCCAAAAAATCTGGGTCTTCATCATCGTCTAGCTCGCGGAGATTTTGCAAAATATGAAAATCTATCGGCGAATCTGCTCCCGGTTGAACGCTCGAAGATCCTGCCCCCTCACTGTCAACTTGATCAGAAATATCTTGATTTTTTTCCTCATTAACCGCATCCAATTCATCCCGAATCAGAGGTGAACACTTGCTCAAGGCGATCGCTAACTCTTCCCGGCGCACCGGCTTAGTAATATAATCGTCCATACCTGCTTCCAGACACTTTTCCCGATCGCCCTGCATCGCATTAGCAGTCATCGCAATAATTCTCGGCTTCTTGTTAGCAGGCCATTCCTGACAAATGCGGCGCGTCGCTTCCAACCCATCCATGTTCGGCATCTGCACATCCATCAGCACAACATCGTAAGATTGCCGCTTCAGCGCCTCCAAAGCCTCCAACCCATTAGCCGCAATATCAGCCCGATATCCTATCCTGTCGAGTAAATGCGTAGCGACTTTTTGATTCACCACATTGTCCTCAGCCAGCAAAATCCGAATCTGACTAGAATTAGTTGCATCCTGTCCGGCAGAATTCGCCGCAACCTGCCTCAAAACAGCAGGCGTCCGCTGCACGCGGTGCTGTTCTTGAGAATTTTCAAAATACTTCAATCCCGAAGTCACAGTCACCACATTTGAAACTTCTCCCCTGCCGCTTCTGCCAGTAACATATCCAAAAACTTGCAGCAACACATTATAAAACTGTGACTGTTTTAAAGGCTTAGTTAAAAAAGCAGAAAAATGTACCTCTGTAGTTTCAAGTTTTTTCCAAACTTCCGCCTTACTTAAATAAGTAAACAGCACCAAAGGTAGGGCAATTTTGCGAGGGTTTTTAACGATGACATTCGGATTTAGGCCGTCGCCGCCGGACAAATTGCTCAGCTCAAATTTCCGAATCTCTACAGCCAACGCCACACCGTCCATATCTGGTAGATTCATCGCCAAAATAGCTAAATCGAGCGGCGAGTTTCCTTTGATGATTTCCAAAGCCTCAGCACCCGAAGTTACAGCCACGGGTATCATTCCCCAAGACTCTGCCTGACGGATCAAAACTTGCCGATTAATGGCATGATGCTCAACAATTAACAAGTGCTTACCAGCGGCAAATTCCGGTCTTTTTTCCTCAGCCCGGAGGTCATTCGCTTCAGCAGTCACCGTGAAATAAAAAATCGAACCCGAACCAGATATCAACGGCGGAGTAAATTCTGCAGGCGACCTTCCAGCGATACTTTGTCCGATCGCAGAAACTCCCGGTTGAGACTTAGAACTTCCCGGAGTAACCTGGCTGACAACCCACATTGTACCGCCCATCATATCGCTCAAACGCTGGCTGATAGCCAGTCCCAAACCCGTCCCGCCGTAATGTCGCGTTGTCGAAGCATCCACCTGCGAAAAAGCTTTAAACAGGCGATCCATCCGGTCTGGCGGAATGCCAATTCCCGTATCTTGGACAGCAAATTGAATCTCGTATTGTTTGCTACGTGCCAACTCTCCCTGGTTAATTAATAGCGGTTGTGGCGCTAGAATATTAATTTTATCTGGTGAAGTATTAGCAGCTACCTGTTCAATTTGCCTAGCCGTACAGCACACTACAATTTCTCCAGATTCTGTAAACTTTACTGCATTGCCCAGCAAATTTACCAAAATTTGGCGCAGTCTCGTGACATCTCCTAAAATATTTTTTGGCACAGAATCATCAATAAAGTAAGCCAGCTCTAAACCTTTTTCTGAGGCTCTCGGAGCCAGTAATTCTAGAGATTCTTCTATACAGTTTTGCAGCTCGAAGGGGCTGCGCTCCAAATCCAATTTTCCCGATTCAATCTTGGAAAAGTCGAGAATATCGTTAATAATAGTCAGCAAAGCATCGCCACTGGTACGAATTGTCTCCACAAAATCCCGCTGTTCAGGAGTTAGTTCCATATCCAGCAGCAAGCCCGTCATCCCGATTACCGCATTCATCGGAGTGCGGATTTCGTGACTCATAGTCGCTAAAAATTCGCTCTTAGCTCTATTAGCAACTTCCGCCGCTTGTCGCGCTTGATCCAAAGCTTCATTTTGCTCTGCTAACTGTCGCTGTCGCTGAACTTCGGTTTCTAAAAGTTGTGCTTGAGCTAAGGTAATTCCAACTTGCGCGGCCACATCTTCTAAAAGTTCAATTTCGTCGGGATTCCACTGGCGAGTTGCATCGCACTGGTGCAAAGTAATAATTCCATTCGGTTCTCCTTGATAGGAAGTGCGAACAGCCAACATAGATTTTAATCCGATGCGGCGGCACATCGGCCCCGAAGATTCCAGCAAAGGATCGGCAAACACATCAGGAGATGCTAGGGCTATATCCTCAGCGAGGAGTTTTTCGGTGTACGGGTTATAAGTGACAGAAAGTTCTAAATCTAAAGCCGATTCGTGACCGGGTTCCAAGTATTCCGCAACGCAAGGAAGGTGGGGATAAGGTTCGGAAAGATAGGTATGAATTGTACAGCGATTGACACCAAATACGCGGCCGATTTGGGTGGCGGTAGTTTGGAAAATTTCTTGAGTGTCTAAGGTCGATCGCACTTTTTGAGTAATTTGTTTGAGTAGTAAAACGCGCTGGTACTGACGTTGCAAAGTTCGCTCTCGCTCTTCGCGGGCAATTTCTGCGCCGATGTAATTGCCCATCAACTTTAAAATTTCAAAATTCAGCGGTTTAAAAGGAGATTTAGTGGTGCGGGAAGTAAAGCTCAAAGTGCCAAAAATTCGCCCTTGCACCATTACCCTCGTCCCCACAAAAGCCTCCAACTTGCGGACGCTGTAAGCGGGGTGGTTGCGCCACTGAGTAGTGCCAGCTGATTCGACAGAAATAGGTTCGCTCGATCGCAAAACCTCTCGCTCAAAGGTTCTGCTCAAAGCAAAACCGTCTCCTTTAGCAAAGCCAAAGGGAAAATCTTCCGGTACATAAGCCGCAATCACTTCGTAGCGATCGCCCAAAACCCTGCCCAACAGCCCGATATCCATCCCAAATTGACTGCAACCCATTGCCAGCAACCGGATCGTTCGATCGTCAAAAGAGCCTTCCGAGCTCACCATTACCTCGTAGAGTGATCGAATTGCCCGCTCACTTTCCCGCAGTTCCTCAACTCCTTCGAGGCGGTTGCAGACATCGTGCAAAGTCCCAAAAATTCCCGCTATTTCGCCTTGAGAATTCTGCCGGACTTGGGCAAATATTTCAACGGAAACAAAGCCGGAATCACTGTGAATTCCCAAGGAGTTTTTCCCAGCAAACGACTTGGACTTAAATCGCAGTTCTCGCCGTTCAAATTCCGACTTCCCGGACAGCAAAGACTCCAATAAATTTGCACATTGCTCGCGCTCATCTGGATGCACCCAATCTAAAAAATTAGTTTGTAAACTTTCGGAAACCGGAAAATTCGTAATTTCCGTCCAAGCGCGGTTGAGAAATTTCCAAACCCCCGCCGCATCTATGTGGAAAATTACTGTTGCTTTTAAAGAGTCAAATAGATGGAATTGTTCTTGATCATGCTCGCGGTTTTTGACTTCAAACTCCTTGTTTAGAGTAATATCTGTATGAGTTCCTACTACCCGCAGCGGTTTGCCAGTAGCGCTGCGTAAAACTTGACCCCGGTTCAGCACCCAGACTGTGCTGCCGTCTTTACAGTACATCCGATATTTTGCTGCAAAATCCGGTGTCTTTTGGGCGAAGTGTTCTTCTAAAGCTGCCTTTACCGATTCAATATCATCTCGGTGGATGCGACTCCACCATTCCGATCGGCGATTCGAGATTTCCCCTTCTTGGTAGCCCAGCATTTCTTGCCACCGCGCCGAATAAAAAAACTCATCTGTTTCGAGATTCCAGTCCCAAATCCCCTGATTGTTGACGGCAGGGGGGAGATTTGGCCGCTCTACGAAAGTGTGGTGAGAAATTTCAGCTATCTCGTGGCTATTTGCTGCTGTCCGCTGTATTTCTGCTGAGAGTTTTTTGTATTGAGCGTTGCTAGATTCTAGCTGGCGCTGCAAAGCAATTAAGCCAGAATGCAGAGATTTTGAATCCAGCGCTTGTAAAAGGATAGTTTTAGGATTAATAATCCCGATCGGGTGATTTGTTTCGTTGATGACTAATAAAGGCAACTGGCAGTAGTGTTTTTGCAGCAGCGCGACGGCTGCTTCGAGGGTAGAGTGCGATCGCACCAACGGCGGCGAACTGCTGCAAATTGCTCCGGCTTTAATTTTGTTAGAGTCTCTTCCCAGGGCCTGCAACTGCACGATATCCCGCGAACTTACCACCCCAACCAGTTTGTGAAGGTTGGGATTTGTAAATTTGGAATTGTGAGCCGCACCAGTCGAGTGTTGATCGGGGGTTTCAGTGATTAATACATAACTAACATGGTGTCTAAACATCAGTTGCGCCAAGTAGCGAACCGAAGAATTAGAAGGAGCGTGAATTATTCTTGAAGCTGCTATTTGAGGGATTTGATAAAGTTTAATTAAACTTGCGGGCAGCTCTAATTTCTGATGCACAATTGGCAGCGGCGGAGGGAAGGCGAAAGCCCCAGGTGGGGAAGTGCTGCTAGTTGCTTTTGGTGTCGATTCCCCAATTCCCTGCAACATTTGCACCAAGCTTTGAGAGCTAATTAAACCGACAAGTTCTTCAGCCTCGCTAACAATCGGCAAATGGCTGATCTGATTTTTCTCCAGCAGATTTGCTAAGGCAAAAAAGTCGGGAATTTCCGATTCTCGGGCTACAGTTACGCTTCTGATCATGATTTGCTCGATCGCAAATCCCCTCAAAGCAGCGCCGATGGAATTTAGCTGTACGATATCTCGAGTTGTAAAAATCCCCAGCACTGTCTGGCTGCTCGGATAGGGAGCTTTTGAGCCGTTGAGACGCAGCCCATTGCCTCCTGCGTGTATCGCAGGCCGTTTGCCGTTGTAGAAACCCGACTGTTCCCGCGATTGTGGGGAAGTCCCGTTGGTGGGATGTCCGAGTTGAGAATGCCCGCGCGGTTCTACCACGAGGACGTAACTGGCTCCTGTGCTACTCATCAGCTCGATCGCCTTTTCTACGGGCGTCTCAGGGGTGACGGTGAGGGGATTGCGGTTGATGACCTGACTGAGGGAGGGAATAAACATCAGGGGGCATAAAAGTGATATTTGTTGGAAAAAGCCGATCGCGAGCAGCAGGTTGATTGAGAGGCTTTACCCGCGATATTTCCAAGCGCGCTCAAAGTTTCTGTACGATTCAACTCACCCATACTTCCAGCATCTTGGCATTTAAAATTAATTACGTGCCATATCCTGATAATTGACGGCTTCTGACTTTCAGAACCAATACAATCTGCCAGAGGGCGGACATGAAGGCTGGCGGGCAATTCCTCGCTTAGCATAACTGCTGCGGGTTTACGAGCAAGAATTTCTGCGATTGTCTGGACTGCACCCTACTTTCTGCCCCTCAACGGAACTCTCGCTCGCATTCTGTTTGAGGCAAGATACCTGCACCCTACCAATTTACCAGCGACAGGAGGGGAATCACAACAGGACGACTTAGGTATGGCAACTGTGCAATTAGGGGTTCGAGGGTTCGAGGGTTCGATGGTTCGAGGGTTCGAGGGTTCGAGGGTTCGAGGACCAAACAGGCAGAAAATAAATAATTCTGAGCATAACTAATTCTATCTTATCCCAATTATGGCCCAGAGGATTTGAGCTTCACTTCTGGCGATCGAACTTGATGAGAATAGCGCTGTTCCCCGCCAGTGCAAAACTCGCATTGCCGGCCTTCAGCCTTAAGCTACCAACAACCTCATCCATTGTTTGAGAACTGAACTCCCGCACCGTGCCATTACCAGTTTTTATCAGCTCCGAAATATCAGCATTAACAGTGTAAGATGTTGCTCGGTCATTGACAACCAGCAAGTAAACATTCTTGCTAGCATCAAGAGTTGCAACTGCCATTAAATCGGAACTGTTAGTGATAGGAAAAAAGGTAGCTTTCCCGCCCTGCAAAGCCCTAATTCCCATCCGCAAAGCATAGTAGCCCGCGCGCCGTTTTCCCCCGTCACCTAGCAAACCTTCCGCCCCTGCGGGCTTGCCCCAGTCGTACAAACAGAATATGTGACTTCCGTAAATATAATTATCCCCAGGTTGAGAACCTCGAATCAAATTCTTAATCAAATTTAAAGCTAAAGATAAATCGCCGTAGCTAATTTCGTAAGTTCCCCATTCTCCTACCCAAAGCTGCGAGTTAGCGCGGACAGTACCGTTCATCCAGCCGCGCACTTTGCGGGTGTAGTTAGAAATATCTGCATCGTAGTTGTGGACATTGACTGTATCGAAATAATTCGGTATTTCCTGCAAAGCACTAGCCGGCCAATTGCTGCCCCCTACGGTTTTCGGGCCATGGATGCGGTAAGTGCGATCCGGCAAATAAGTTTTATAAACAAAGTCGATCGCATCTTTTGCCACCTTAACCAATTCAAAATAGTCAGCCCTAGTCCCGCCCCAACCCTGATCGCGATTGTCCGGTTCGTTGTGAATTTCCCAATCATCAACGCGGTAATCATTGCGAACATTCAGCCAATAAACCGTAGCAAAAACGTGTTCCCACCACTCGTTCCAATCTTCTCCTGTGCGCGGCGGATTTAGTTGCAGCGCCCAACTGGGATTCCAGCTATTATCAACATTGCGAATGCTGACAACCGGGCGAATATTTGCTTGTTTGAGAGTATTAAAAATAGTCCTGGCATTGCCTTGCCAAACCGTACCGGGTTGTCCCGACCACCAATAATCGCTACCCTGGGGCGGATTAGTCATAATCCGATCCCAATGCGCCCAATTAATTATATTTCGATTTGTCTTAATTTCTTCAATAGATGGCCAACCGTATTTACCGTCGTCGTCTTCAGCTTCCCACCGGGACATCCCGCCGTAAATGCGGTAGGTATTAATTCCCAAATCTTGCAAATCTTTGATGTCGAAATTGATATTGCCCTCGACTGCACCGATGTAGCGAGTGCTGACACCCGCAGCAGTACCGGAAATTTTAATTGTTTCAATGTTTTGAGCAAAAGTTGTCGTTCCGCTGAACAACTCTAGGCTGAGGGCAATTAAAAGGCCGAGAAACAAATTCAGAATTCTAGTTTTTGATAACACTTGACTATTAACTACTAATTTAGGTTATTTTATTTCCGAGGTAAAGGAACCCATCGCTAATCTAAATCGACTTGCGATCGAGTTTGTTAGCTGTTGTAATAAACAAGCATTAACTATACAAACTTGGAGAATTAATATATAAAGTAAAATAGCACGGCTAGCCGTCAAAAGTGAAGGTTCACCTCGCACTACCACAGTAAAAAATTTGGGTATAACAATTAACCCTATAAACTGCGTTAAATATAGTTCATAAGAAATTTTAGAAATCCATGTTAAAAATCTCGTTGTTAAGTCTGAAAGTTTTATTAAACTCCTACAAACATTAAAGACAATTACAAATATGCCCAATCCCAGGAAAGCATCATAAAAACACAGTCCAAAAGGGAAATATATGCCTAGAAATTTTGGATTTGAAAATTCAAAGGAACCCATAATACCCAATATTTCAAAAATTATTGCTATGGCTATTGTGACGGGCTTAGTTAGGTAATTAATTAATATGGTAGGATTACTTGCATAAACCTTGGCCATTGCCATTCCTAAACAAAACTCAAATAACCTTGAAATTGCTAAATAGCCTGGATAACTGAGATCGCCCAATATTGGCGAAAATACCTTAAAGTTAAAGCCTAATATTAAAACTAAAAAGGTATAGATAACTTTAATAACAAAACAAGTGAATATAAACTGTCTAATAGGATGTTTTTTTAAATATTTAAAAAGCAAAAAAAAGCACAAATAAAATTGAATTAGTGGAAACATAAACCAAGAAAATGGTATGGCTTTATCGAGAATTGCCCAACTTCTCCAAAATGACCACCAATCAAAATAGCCATAAAATAAATCCGCTCTTAACCTAGGGATTATCACAGATACAGCTAAAAGTATCCAGTAGGTAGGGTAGAGCCGGAAAATTTTTTTTCTCATAAAAATGCTCCAGCTTTCATCAGGCTTTAAAATTCTTGAATAAGCCAGTCCAAAACCACTGAGAATGAAAAAAATATGAACTCCCTGATATCCCAGCAAGAAAAATATATTCAGCACATCAAAAACTATATTGCCTGCACTATTAAATGGCAGGGGAAAAAACTTGGCAATTGTCGAGGCTGGACCTACTACTTTTGCATACTCCAAAAAGTTGCTGTATCCAAAAAATGGAGGCAAGAAATTGAAGTACCAAAAATGAACCGCCACTACCCAGCAGGCAGCAAAACCTCTCATCATATCTAATTCTTGAAATCGATTATACTTCATCAATAAAAATCTCCGTTTAATTCAAACTTATAGCAACAGTCAGGACAGTTAGGATGGTCAGCCTAGGATGTACTCGAATGCTTTTAGGATACTGCAGCAAAAATTCTACTCTATGTTATAAGCGCCAGCCCTGTCAAGGTGGAAAAGAAGACCCTAAAACCCTTGAAATATCGAAGGCTGCGATCGTTAAATCTGATTCTTTTAACAGGTGATTAAGCATACACTAGGTTTATTGCTGATCGCCAGCCGGTAGGATGAGGTAAAGCCGATCGATCGCACCAATACGCTATGAGGGCAGTGTGCACTCACGAGCTAGAAGATTTCCAGCGTTTGAGGGAATTATAGACCCGGCTTGGCAGTCACCCCAGACCGTGCGGGGCGGGTCATCAGCGTCAAGCCGATCGCATTTGCCACATAACTGCAGCGTGAACCATCCCTAAATTGCGCGCTGCGGTTATGCGGCGATGTTTTTTGAGGAGGGATTATATCTAGTGTCAGAGAATTCCAGGGGACGATCGCCTTTTGTTCGCTGGTAACAATAAAACATGGACGCCTAAGTTGCAGATAAAGCTAGTTTGGGCTTTATCTGGGCTGAAAGTTTGTTTAAATTACTTTAAGAGAAAATATTTTTTTTATTAATTAATTAGACGCTCCCCATTTAATAAAAACAATAAACCCTCAGCAATTGCCGAGGGTTTATTTCCAGAATCATACAAATTTTCCAACAAAAAATATCGTAGATTATATTTGAGACTAACCCAAATTATCTTTACGGAAATTCTCTACTTGTTTAGAACCACAAAACAGGCGTCTCACAAACGCAATAATTAGACCGAAATTCCCCCACTGGCGCAGCGTTGTGGTGAACGGGCGAGCAGAAAGCCTCACGGAACAGCCAGACATCGATCGCGCGATGCAATTGGTCAAAGAACACAACCCCACACTTTCACCCGCCATCAATCGCACCTGGATTGACTCGCTGGGACGTGCGGAGGTAATTGCAATTTACCGCATTCAGCCCTGGGAAATGAGCGGGCGCACGACGGAGGGAATCAGCAGTCGGTGAATATCTCGGCTCGCATGGGAATAATAATTTTCTCAGTGGATCGCGATCGTCCTACTCGCAGACTCAGTAGCATTCCGATCAAACTGAATATGATATTAAATGAACTTACTTGCCAAAAAATCTCTCATGTACCGATTCACTAAGTGCGGCTGTTCCTGCTGCACCCAGTGGCTGCAATTAGGAATGTAATGAATCTGAAAATCCCGCACGTAATCTGCAGTTCCATAGGTTAACTCTTTGCCGAGGGCGGCATCATTTTCTCCCCAAATCATCAGCGTCGGAACTTGCAGCACGCTCCAATTCTGGCGATCGAGAAATCCGCGAGCAATATTGCGGTAATAATTGATAGTAGCAGTCAGAGCACCCCGTTTGGCAGCCGCATCTTTGTAAGCTTCGATATCTGAGGGGCTAAAGGTGCTTTTGTCAACTGCCATACCTTCCAAAGCAGCCGAAATTGCCTGATAGTCGCCCAACTGAATTAACAACTCCGGCAAAACTGGCAACTGAAACAAAAAGATGTACCAACTTCTCAGCAATTGTTGGGGAGTGCGTAACCCTTCAGCAAACTTGGCCGGATGCGGTAGATTCATCACAATTAATTTATCCACCATTTGGGGATAAGCATAAGCAAAATTCCAGGCGATCGCGCCTCCCCAGTCGTGGCTAACTAAGACGCAACTTTCGTATCCCAAACCCTGAATAATGCCCTTGACATCTTGCACAAACTCTGCCATCACATAAGCAGATTTATCGTGAGGTTTGTCGCTGTCGTTGTAACCCCTGAGATCTACAGCGACGACTTTATAGTCTGATGCAAATTCCGGGATTTGATGTCGCCAAGAATACCAAAATTCAGGAAATCCGTGCAGCATCAGCATCAGTGGCCCAGAACCTTGAGTGACATAGTGCAGTTTGATGCCGTTCGTAGCGATAAATTCGTGTTTCCAAGCAGCTTCTAGCACAGACATATTTGATGCTTCCTCTAGCTTTCGAGATATCCTAGCAGTTACTCTCTTTGAGAGGAACCAACTTTAGGCATATCTAGCAATTTCCCCAGCACTTGTAAACTCTTCCTTTTCTCTTCCTTTGTGCAACAGGCATCCCGCCCGTGGTTCTTCGCGAAAGGGGTGCGTAAAAAAAAGCCGAACGCCCGTTTCCCGAAAATATTGCTATCTCTGTCAAAATAATAGTATAATGTTGCTCGCATCCCGACAACTGTTAAGCCAAGAATTACTCATTTTTGATCGCGCGAAAATCCCGATCCGCAATAATTTGAGGTGTTGTGAGGGTGCAAGTTAAATAATTCAGATCGGGCAAGTGTACTAGGAATTAAAGGAGTTAATATCATGTCTGGCGATCGGCTGCAAAACATTGTTAACCGCTTGACAGATCGTCTAAAGCGCGATGTATTAGTTGAAAAATCCCTCTACGACATTCGAGAAGTTTTGCAGAGCGATCGCGCCGTACTGTACTATTTTTACAGACAGTGGCAAGGTCGAGTGACTTACGAGATGTTGAGTGCGATCGATCTCTCAATCTTGGGTTCAACAGGGCCAGACGAGTGTTTTAACGACGAATACGCTGCTTTGTACGAAGCGGGCAGAGTTAAAGCAATTGCAGATATTGAAGTAGAACCAATTAACCCATGTCACCGAGATTTTCTGCGTAGCCTGAAAGTTCGCGCCAATTTAGTCGTGCCAATTTTAACGAACAAAGGACTGTGGGGGCTGTTAATTGCTCATCAGTGCAACGGGCCCCGCACTTGGTCGCGATCGGACATTGAATTCATGCAAAGAGAAGCCCAAAATATGGCAATGTCTCCGACAATTCAAGATAGTTAATCTTTCATCCCAAATCCCGCTTTATGACAGTTGGGGTGCATTGTCTGTGCGCTCGAAAATTACCAACCAACCAAAATATGGTGTTCTATTGTTAGACGGAGGTTTGTAGCGACTCCTAGGGCTGGATGAGAATCTCAGCGGGAATTCCTAACTCTTGATTCAGCTTCCGATGTCATAACGGATTGAGACAATCAGCCGTAAAATGCAGCGGCGACAAATAACGTCGAATTCATCACCCGTGGTTTTTGCTCGTCCGCTGCCATAAACTGTTCCCCCTAGCGCTTATGGTGACTGGCTTTCATCCTTTTTAATTAGCCTTACACAAGCGTGTATCGTTGCCAGAGAATAATAGAACATCCAATTATACCAAATGGCTTTGTCATAATCCTGCTTTTGGCCATCCTTGTGGTGTCGTATTGAATAGTTATTAGCTATATTAAATAAATCACTCTCGGCTTGGTTTAATCCTACTTCCTTAATGTGATCACGCAGAAACTCCAAAACAGCAAATAAGTCTCGAATTGCATCATACTTTCCATCTAGAGATAAGCGAGAACGTCTAAATTTAAGAATTGCGGATTCAACTCGCTGCTCAACATTTTTAGCATCGTAAGGATGCAGTTCTGCAAGAACTAAGTCCTCCAATCCTTGCTCGGGAAGTTCTAGAATTTCACCATTTTCGGAAAGTTCATATCCCTCTCTATAATCACACAAGAGGTGATTAATTCTATCTCTAAATTCTTGCTTACCAGCGGAGGTGTCATAATCATCTTCATACTCATCGAGGTATTTATTGTATCCATGAGTATGCTTAGAAACACAATCGTAAAGAAACTCGATGACATCAAATAAGTCATCCTCTGAATAATTATTACATTTTTCCTCAACTGGGAATAAATCACATTTCCTGATGGCGAGGAACATTTGTGATTCTATGTCAGCACCTAGCTTGTCTGGGACAGCTCCATACTTTGCATAAAAATAATCGTTCTTTAGAAAATCAAGATATAAAGTTTTGAAAAGTTGAACGAACCTGGGTAGATCGAGGTGACTCGCCTCAGGATTTTTGCCAGTACGATGAGAATAGTATTTCCGATTCATGAACGATTATCCCAATTTGGTAAATATATCCGAAAGGGCGAAGGATTCGCACCTATATTCTATCAATTATACGACGTATTTTAATTGTAGGGTGCGTCAGGTGAGTTTCTTAAACGATTATTGAAGGTTTAAATATCTGACGCACCTTACTAATTATGAGAATTGCGTAATTCCTGTTAGTATTAACTAACGGCTACAGCCTCCCCTAAAGGATGCTGCTGCAAAACCGCTTGCAAATATTTCCCAGTATAAGACCTCTGATTTGCCGCCACATCCTCCGGCGTCCCCGCCACAATAATTTCGCCGCCCTTATCTCCCCCTTCAGGCCCTAAATCGATCGCCCAATCGCAGCACCGAATCACATCTAAATTGTGTTCGATTACCAAAATTGAATTACCCTTATCCACCAATCTTTGCAGCACATTTAACAAATGGTGAACATCATAAAACGACAAACCAGTCGTCGGTTCATCGATTAAATAAAGCGTCTTCCCAGTAGCACGGCGCGACAGTTCCGTTGCCAATTTTACCCGCTGTGCTTCGCCCCCAGAAAGAGTCGGCGCCGGCTGTCCCAACTGAATATAACCCAAACCAACATCAACCAAAGTTTGCAGTCTGACGCCAGCCCTGGGAATATTTTTAAACATCTCCAAAGCTTCCTCCACGGTCATGTTCAAAACATCAGAAATTGACTTGCCTTTGTACTTAACTTGCAGCGTTTCTCGGTTGTACCGTGCACCCTTGCAAACCTCACACTGCACGTAAACATCCGGCAGAAAATTCATCGAAATCACGTTCACGCCTTGGCCACCGCAAGCTTCGCACCTTCCCCCTTTCACGTTAAAAGAAAACTGCCCCGCTTTGTAACCTCTTGTCTTCGCTTCAATGCTTTCGGCAAACAAATCGCGAATCACATCAAAGACTCCCGTGTAAGTAGCGGGATTAGAGCGCGGAGTGCGACCGATGGGAGATTGGTCAATTACAATTACCTTATCAACCACATCCTCTAGAGAGCGTTCCCCTTTAGTTTTGAGGGCGTCCATATCGGGTGGTAAAGGGACTTTTTTGGTGATATAGTGTTGCAGTGACGGGTACAGCAATTCATTGATTAAAGTTGATTTTCCCGAACCGGAAACCCCCGTCACGCAGACGAGTTTTCCGAGGGGAATTTCGACATCGATATTTTTTAAATTGTTGCGCGTTGCATTTATGATTGAGAGAGCTTTGCCGTTGCCTTTTCTTCTTTCATTAGGGGTTTCAATTACTCGCTTTCCCGACAAATAAGCACCAGTCAAAGATTCCTCGGCTGCCAGTAAATTTTCTAAACTTCCTTGCGAGATAATTTTGCCACCGTGAACGCCGGCGCCGGGTCCAATATCGATAATGTGGTCGGCCGCTCGCATCGTTTCTTCATCGTGTTCTACCACAATCAAAGTATTGCCTAAATCGCGCAATTTTGTTAAGGTTTGCAGCAGGCGAAAATTGTCTCTTTGATGCAGTCCGATGCTAGGTTCGTCCAAAACGTAGAGCACACCAGTCAAACCCGAACCGATTTGAGTCGCTAGCCGAATTCGCTGGGCTTCTCCACCAGAAAGCGTCATTGCTGCGCGGTCTAAAGTCAGGTAATCTAACCCAACATCGAGCAAAAATTGCAGCCTTGCTTTGATTTCTCTCAGGGCTAAATCGGATATTTGGAATTGCCGATCGCTCAATCCCAAATTATTTACTCTTTCGCGACATTCGCGAATCGAAATACTGGTTAAATCTACAATTCCGTACTGTCCCAACCGCACCGAAAGCGCCTCGGGTTTCAAGCGTTTGCCCTGACAAACCTCGCAAGAGCGATCGACCCGATACTGTTCCAACTTCTGCTTGATCAAATCAGAACCAGTATCGTCGTACTGGCGCTGCAACATGGAAATCACGCCATTAAAATCTCTCCTAAAATCAGTGCTGCCGTCGCGCTTTTTATTTTCTGCGCTGCGCTTGGACTCATTCCCGTACAAAATCACGCGCTGGTGTTCGGGCTTTAATCGATACCAAGGAGTGTCGATATCAAACCCGCAAGTATCAGCAATACTGCAAAGCAAAGAGAGATAATAGGAATTGTCTTTGTCTGACCAAGGCGCGATCGCACAATAAAGAGGCGCTTTCTCGTCGGGAACTACCAACTCCGGCGCAAAAGTCCGCAAACTCCCCAAACCGTGACAATTTTGGCACGCGCCGTAGGGTGAATTAAACGAAAATAACCTGGGTGAAAGTTCCTCCATTACTGCGCCGTGTTCGGGACAAGCAAAGTTTTCGGAAAATACGATCGGCGCCTGTGGTTCGGAATTTTCATCATTCGGTAACTCTTCAACGATCGCAATTCCCTCTGAATGGCGCAAACAAGTTGCCAGAGAATCCACTAAACGTTCTTCTAAACCGGGTTTTTTAATTAACCGATCGACAACTATCTCGATATTGTGCGTTAGATTTTTATCTAATTCGATATTTTCCGAAAGTTCTAAAATTTCTCCGTTAACTTTGACGCGAATAAATCCTTCCGCAGCTAAACTCGACAATAATTTGCGGTGAGTGCCTTTTTTTCCGCGCACAACTGGTGCCAGAAGGTGAAAGCGAGTGCCGTCTGGAAGTGCCATGACTCGATCGCACATTTCATCAATTGTCTGCGGCGCAATGCAGCGATCGCAAATCGGACAGTGTGGTTCGCCAGCTCTGCCGTACAGCAATCTGAGATAATCGTAAATTTCTGTAACAGTGCCAACAGTCGATCGCGGGTTATGAGAAGTTGACTTTTGGTCGATCGAAATAGCCGGACTCAACCCCTCAATCGCGTCCACATCCGGTTTGTCCAACTGTCCCAAAAACTGGCGCGCATAGGCGCTGAGAGACTCGACGTAGCGGCGCTGTCCCTCGGCAAAAATTGTATCGAAAGCCAGGGAAGACTTGCCAGAACCGGAGACACCAGTAAAAACGATCAGGCGATCGCGCGGCAGTTCCAGATCGATATTTTTCAGGTTGTGCTGTCTCGCACCGCGAACCCGAATCGTATTTTGGTTGTTAGAGTGAGAATTCGTCAAATTATGCCCGTTGCGGGATGCACTTGGCTGGCTGTTTGAGGTTTCGGCGCGTTGGGACATGAGAGTAGTGCAAAACAGTGCTTAACCATCTTAGCGCTGCAGATCGAATAGCTGGCATCCAAACTCAAGAATATCAAAGAATTGTCAAATAAGTTTCCGTCGGCCCGTCGGGCAAAACTTTCAATCTTTGATTTTTCAAATCGACTTCAATTCCCAGCGCTTCCATCGGAATCACCCCTAAAAGTGGAGTTTTCCCATCTGGCAATTCCAAACACTCAAAAGTCCCTTCGCGCCCGCACAGAGAAATCGAAGCATCCCGAAAAATCCTCGCCTCACTAATGCCCGTGGCTGTTTCCACAACTACTTGCTTGAGAATTTTCAAACCCAGTCTGGCGATGACATCTTTAGGTAAACATAAAGTTGTCGCGCCCGTATCCACCAAAACATTTTCTAGAGTAACAGACCTGACTTGCTCAATTGGGATCAGACCATCTTCTGCTTTAGCTTCATCGATCCGATTCGTAATTACTAGGGTTGTGATAACTTTCCCCATTTGATTTTCAGTAGCTGCTTGCATAACTTTCATAATACAATAAATTACTGCTTTGATTTGAACACATACTTATACGAATAGTAGGGCGATGTACTTTCTTTGCTTTGCTCCGAGTAGCGGCTGCTATCTGTGTCAAAATAATCAACTTATTGCACGCCAATAAACTTGTGAGTTTGCAAAGATAACCTGTAACTAGGATTTTGTTTGAGCAATTTTAAGATAATGGGAATTGCTGAATCTTTCGAGTTCCATTCGGGTTGCAAGAAAACCGGAATATCCACATTGTTTTCCAAATGCTTGTAATAAAATTCAACTTCTTCGCCCGTGCTAACCACCAACTTAATTTCATTAGCCCTAGTCCAAAAAATCTCTTGCACCGGATATTTAGGATTGACGTGTTCCTTCGGAGAAAGAGTAATCCAAGTTTGTGGGGAAACATCTTGCCAGCAAGCACCCGAAGTTTCAATACTCACCTGCTTGTTAGCTTCTAACAAAGCTTCAACTAACTCAGGCAAATCGCGGTGAATGAAAGGTTCGCCGCCAGTAATGACTACCCTCGGAGACTGCAATTGAGCGAGCAATTGTGCGATCGACTGCGGCACCGCTGGCAAACCTTTGCCCCCATTGGCATAACCGGTGTCGCACCAAGGACACCGCACAGGGCAACCGGCCAATCTGATAAAATCAACTAAAGTCCCCGTCCAGTAACCTTCGCCTTGAACAGTACACTGAAAAGTTTCGTGAATTGGTAATTTTAGTTGTAAATTAGACACCCGAAGTTACGCCTCAAATCAATTAATTACGTTGTTTAGATATAATATTCTTAAATTGTTATTTCTTCGCGGTTTGCAGCAAATAAAAACAGTTCTGAACCTATAAACGGGGTTTATGAAAAAAAATTATCCGTTTTATCCCAGAAGCTTGACTCAGCAATCCGGTTTCTTCATAGCTGTGGTATGAGTCCCTTAGAAATCCACCACAAACCGCAAATAACTCTTTAATTATCCTGTTCAGGTTCCATCAGAGTAGCCCAGCGGCGTTTCAATGCCAAAGTCAGCCCGTCAGCAATGGGGACAACACTGAGACTAACTCTGGGATCGTTACGCAATTTCTCGTTAAAAGTACGAATGGCGGTGGTGCTTTCGTCTTGTACTTGAGGATCAGCAACTCGTCCAGACCACAGAACATTGTCAATTACAATTAAACCGCCATTGCGTACAAGTTGCAGCGATCGCTCAAAATAAGCCTCATAATTTTCTTTATCGGCGTCAATGAAGGCAAAATCAAAGGTTCCAGCTTGTCCCTCGGCTATTAGTTTGTCGAGAGTATTTATTGCTGGGCCCAACTGCAAAGAAATCTTATTAGCCACGCCCGCAGCTTCCCAATAGCGTCGTGCGATCGCAGTATATTCCTCGCTGACATCGCAGGCAATAATTTGACCGTTAGGAGGCAGTGCTAAAGCTACGCACAGCGCGCTATAACCAGTAAAAACGCCAATTTCTAAGGTTTTGGTCGCTCCCATAAGCTGCACCATGAGCTCCATAAACTGACCTTGTTCGGGAGCAATCTGCATCATCCCCATAGGATGTTTAGCAGTTTCTTCCCGTAGTGAAGCGAGAATATCTGGCTCCCGCAGAGAAATAGATAACAGATAATCGTAAAGTTGATGTTCTAGGCCAAGAGTTGAGTTCGCCATCGGTTTGTCCTTGCTGCTCACTTTTGATTTTAGATTGTAGACGCCCTGTTAATGGAAATCCGAGAATGTAGAGTTAATTTAGGCATCTATCTTGCTGTGGCTGAGGGCAGGTTGCAGTAGCAGTCTCTCGGTTACACAGAGGCAACTTGCAAAACGCGCGCTCTACTTCCAAATCAGTTTATCTCAGCCACAGGTGATTTAGCAGCTCTGGAAAATAAAAATAGATAGAGGGGAGCGTTTTGAGATTCCTGCTTTTCTAGGACTAGCACCGCGTAACGCCGTTAGTGATACCAGTTCAAAAAATGAATGCAACTGTATAGAATCTGCAAACCCATACATAATCAGCCATTCCCCATCTCAAATCTCAAATCTCAAATGGTATGAGTAGGGGAGAATGTGACCCAAAGCATCCAGGATACAAGCCCCCGGATTCATCCGTGGGGTCAATGCTTCAATTCTTTAATCTAAAATCTAAAATCTAAAATCTAAACTCGATTGACTTCATCCTGATTACTAACTAGATGAACTGCGAAAAACATAAGTATGTCATTGCCAGTGAAATAAAGCAATCGCAGAGGTTGTGATTAGTTTACATTTTGTTACATTGTCAAGTTTGTTTGTGTCGCTCTAATTAATCGCCAATGACTCATTATTGAGGACTTACGCACTCCCAAACAAACAAACCGTTTGCTTTAACTATTATTGATGGGTTCAAGCCCGTGTATTTTCATGGAACAAACCAGGCGTCTGGAAACCCTTGTCTCCCGGACTATTACTAATTACTAATAAACTGGGTTCAATAGGACGATTTCTTAACTGTCACACCTTATGAATCCATACCTAAACAACCTATCCCAAATCTTAACTAAATTGCACGATGGAGGTAGAGCAAGCATTTGTGGGAAAAAACAGGTTGCTCGCAACCCTTGGCTTGCACTTTTACTCATAACTAATGAACCGGGATTAATAGGACGCTCACTTAACTGTCACAGTTTATTACTCCAGACCTAAAACACCTACCCACAATCAAAACAACATTCTACCAAGGCATCGCTATGTATTACACTTTCGCAGGTTTTAGTGCCGCCACAGGCATATTTTTGCTGCTAGTTTTTGCCATTCTGCAATGGCTGCACGTCTCGGCCGGCAGTTTTATTGATTGGGTAATTGCCATTGCTATTTTTGAATGGCTGTTGCTGATAGTTACAGTTCCCTGGAATATCCATTTTGAAGCTAAAGAAGTTTTAGCGCAAGCTGCAGAATCGACTAAAAAAAACATTGCTGTCGATCAGGAACAAGTCAAATACGTTACTGTATTAGTTAGCCGATCGCTCTTTGTGGCGATCGCACTTCACCTGTTTAGCGCGATCGTACTTTACGCCCTAGCCGCCGCCGGAATTAGTGCTATTGGCTATCTCAGTTCCGCTGCTGCACTGCTGTTAACTGTACTGCGTCCAGCTATTCGAGGTTATCAGTATTTAGCCCAAAGGCTGACAAGTATCCGCCGCCAATTTTTGCACCCCCGCGAAGATATTGTCGAACTCCGCAGCCGCTTTGCAAACTTAGAATCTACAGTTAGAGATTTGAGCAATCAATTAAGTTCAGACAATCCGAATTCATGGGTGGCTGTCCAAAATCGGGAACGGGAAGCTATCAGAAGAGAACTAACTACTTTATCCGCATCTCTACAATCTTTGCAAGCGACAAATCAAGCAGAGCACACTCACCTGAGAAGAGATGCAGAAAGTGCGATCGCCCAACTCACCGATGACGGACAATTTCTCAACCATGTCCGCGAAATCATCCGCTTCTTTAAAGAATCGTAAAGTCCTATTATCTCCGGTTAAACAACTACATTCACATTGGTTTGTAGTGAGGACTTTAGTCTAATGGCACTGAAAAACTGAGCCCCAAAAAATCTGTAAGGCAAGATATACATAGATAATTGCCTGACCAACCAAAATATATCTCTCCATTATGCCAAATCCTGCGTGCATTCTCAAACAACAATTTTTGCAGAGCGTTGCCTCACCTTGGGAGAATCTTTGCCCTTGGACTTTAGTCCGCAGGATCGAATGACTAAAGTCCTCACTACAAACTCATCTGAATCGATATCATTCAATCGGACATCAACTACGGTAGCTGACCTAATTTTTGAGTAAGAATCGCTACAGCCACTTCGTAATCCTTTCCGAGGAGGTAAGCGAAATGATAATAGCTGGCAAGATAGAAATCGCAACCAAACTTCTGATAGCGATCGCAGATCGCCAGAAATCCAGAACGGGCATCGCTGGGCTTTGTGAACCAATCACGATGGTAAGAGTCCTGAAGAAACAGGGTGAGTGTCTGTTGGTCAGCACTGGGAATCAATCGAATGGGATCGATGCTGGCATGGTGCGATCGCGGCACTGGCAGCAGCAGGTTATACTCTTCAACTGTGAGAAAATCTGCGAGACTATCTTCAGCGATCTCAAAGTAGGATTCCTCCGGTAACTTGAGAAAATGGTGCCACGCCATCCAAAATTCGTGTTTGCTGTCAAATCCTGGATCGATATCTAATCGCCACTGTTGATCCTGACATAAATCATCGAGAACATCTTGGGGCAAATCCATGAGTTTCATAAATCGTTTCCCTGCAATCCTTTTAACCGCCTAGTGCGACTATTCTAATAGATATCTACAGAAGAAAGAGATATTTCAAAAGAGCGATCGCCTGCAAATAAAAGGTGCGCGCTCACGCTCCACTTATTCCTAATTCTCTAGCTCCTTTAATCGTTCAAACACCAACACTGAATCGATCGCCCGCAGAGCCTCCAACATTCGCAACTCGTGCGTTCCTCCCACAGTAATATACCGCTTTCCTTTCTTCTGAAGAACCTCAACAAACTGTTGGTGCATAGTCATCCGTAAATATTCGCTTTCTCGCGTTCCATCCTGAACAAACCCGAAATCCGGCTGAGTTAAAATATACAAATCGTAACGGCGGCTGTCTGCAATTTTTTCGACCATCGGGTGTTCGGAACCAAGGTAACGTTTGTGCCAAATACAAGTAGCTAAAGAATCTGTATCGCAGATAACGACTTTGTTAGCACGAGTAGCAATATCGTCTTCTATAGCAGCTTGTTTTTTGGCAATTTCTACAAATTCATAGCTGTCCCAAATTTCAGGTTCGGGCGAATATTGCCTACCTTCCCAGTAACACCTGCCGTATTCGGGAACCCAAACAGTTTGGTAGTGCTGTGCGAGCGATCGTGCCAGGGTAGTTGTGCCGCTCGATTCTACACCGAGCACGCAGACTCGTTTGGCAAAGTAGGCTTTGGCTGGGGGAGTCAGCATTTGCCAGTGTTCGGCTAAGTGCGATCGCAATTGCGTTCCAGAAATCGGGAATTTGAGCCGTTCGCGATCGACTGCAAAGTGTTGAGATCCCATCAGTTTTGCCCAAGGTTCCCCGTAATCTTCTGAAGTAAAAGCGATATCGGGTTTTCGCCCGGAAAGCACCTCAAGAGTCCTCTGAGCCCAAGGTTCGGGGGCTTCCGGCAAATCGTCGAGGACTTCGATAACTTCTGCGTCGGGATGCAAAAACCGAATCCAGTCGGCTCTAACGCTTCCTGCAACTGCTTGATTTGTTTTGTAACAGGCGAGAACGATTAAACGGTCAACCTTTTTTTTAGCTTCTCGAATTAAGTAGTCGTGTCCTTTGTGGAAGGGATAAAATTTGCCTACAGTAACACCCAGTATCATAAAGATTGCTGCTGTTTTAACTTTTGTTCCGAGTAAATCCGCTGAAAATTTTGCAGTCCGTAAATTGCCATCAACCAAAATATCGCGTACAAAATACTCGTCAGATATAGCCCGCGCGAGGCGTACAAGGGAACGTAAATCGTGTCTGCAACAATCCACAAATACCAGCTTTCGAGATAGCGTTCCATCAGGTACAACTGGGCGATCGAGCTTAAGATGGTGGTCAGGGCGTCCCAAAATGGTGCCGCACCGCCCAAATATACTAATACTGTTCGCAAGGCAAATACGCCAACTGTAACTAAGACTGCGGTGAGGATGAGCCAGCGTTGATCCATGCGAGATACAGGTTTTTCTGTGCTGTTTTCGCCGCCCTGCAGCCAAATATAAATTGCTCGCAAGCTCGTGATTAAATAGAAAAATTGAATCGCAACTTCGCCGTAAAGTTTAACTTGATAAAACACCGCAGCGTAGGCGATAACTCCGATTAAGCCGATCCACCAGCCTAGGGGATTGTTTTTAGCAAGCAGCCAAACGCTCCAAGCAGAAGCGATCGCGGCTATCGCTTCCATTAAGTCGAGTTGGATAGGGACAAACCACTGCACAGAAAGCAGGAGTACGAAGATGCTTGCTGTCAAGCCGATTAAGTTTGGCAGGTTCGCTTTTTTCATGGCAATCCCTATCTCGGCTGCCTATATTGACTGCGAAATCAAATCCGAATCCTTCTTTTCTTTTGAGCGATCGACACTAAAGTCTTCATAGTACGATCGCTCAGTATTCACATCCCACAAATCGTGCTTTTCGCCGAGAATATTTCTCACAGCCAGCATCCCCGTCAGCATGGAATGGTCTTGGTTGTTGTATCGGTGCATACCGTTGCGCCCGATCGTCTGCAAATTCTCAAATCCCTTCAAAAAACCTTCAAGTACCTGCAAGTGTCCTCGATATTCTCCATCATAAACTGGATAAGCTTTAAGTTGCCGTATGACCACTCCATCTTCCACATCAGCCGTTGTTGCTAACCCTAAACCAACCAATTCGCGAGTTGCTAATTCGATCAGTTCAGCGTCCGACATTTCCCAAATCTCGTCGCCTACGCTACAGAAATATTCCATTCCTAAACAACTTTTGCTGACATCGGGAACTAAAGCTGCGCTCCAATTCTTAAAGTTTTGAATTCGTCCAACTTTGACTTCGGGAGAGTGAATGTAAATCCAGTTGTCAGGAAACAAATCCTTGCGATCGACAATCAGCGATACAATCAAAAAATCTCGATATTTGAGAGATCGCGCGGCGTGCAATACCTCTTCGGGCGGCTGCGGTTTCATTCTTGCTACCAGCGCCGATATCGGCATACTGGTAATAAAATTATCCGCGGAATATTGAATTAATTCTCCGTTTTGCTCAGCAGTAATACTTTTAATTTTATTCCCTTCACGCTCAAAGCTAATCACTTTAGTATCGAGATAAACTTTGCCATCTTTATTCTCCACAGCTTCCGCGAACTTTTCCCACATCATCCCCGGCCCCAAAGCTGGATAATCAAACTCTTTGATTAATGTTTTAGTGTCGTTGCTACCAAACAAAGCATTAATAATTGCTGTCGTCAGCGACAATCCTTTAATCCGCTGGGCCGCCCAATCTGCTTGAATTTCCGAACAAGGAATGCCCCAAACTTTTTCAGTGTAAGTCTTAAAAAATGTTTTATACAAGCGTTCGCCAAAACGATTGATCACCCATTGTTCAAAAGTTTTTTCTTCGGTAAGTGGCCAAACTCTCACTTTCAGATAACTCAAAATAATTAGCGTACTCTCAATTATGCCCAAATTAAAGAGAGTATTGAAGGCACTGATCGGATAGTTAAAAAATTTACCTCGATAAAAGATTCGCGACAATCGTGGCACTTTAATAAACTCATTTCCCAGAACCTCTTGCCACAACTGCTGCACGGCTTCAACTTTAGTATAAAAGCGGTGGCCGCCAATATCGAAACGATAGCCTTTGTAGGTTTCTGTGCGAGCTATTCCCCCAACTTTATCACCTTTTTCTAGTACAACAGGGATGATGCCTTGCTTGACGAGCTCATAGGCAGCAGTCAAGCCCGCAGGGCCTGCACCCACGATCGCAACAGGATAATGTTTCACTCAGCCTACCTCCAGCTTTTTTATCGAAACTATACAGTTATTTATAACTTGTCAAAGGGATAGATGCACCCGTGAATACCCTGAGAAACTATCGATCTACCTGATGTTTAAGCACAAATTACCTTGATTTATTGAGCGGATACCGGCAAGCTAACTTTGCCAGTCACAGGCTTTTTTTGGTATAAGTAGCGACCAGTGCCGATCGCGAATGCCAGTCCGCTGTAAAAGTAGAAAAGCCAGTGCCACGGAATAGTTTTCAGGGCAAATAGGATACCGTGTTTACGGTGAAAAAATCGGTAAAGCGGTGCATTAATTGCTACCAGTGGTATGGCCAGCAAACTAGCCAGTAACAGAAAGCTCAGCGACCAGCACGTTCCCAAAACTGCCAGCAGCACTGCATAAGTTAAAATCACGCTAATGCGATTTGAAACTTGCAAGTTGAGGTCGTTATTCAATTGGCGATCGCGCCAAATCAGTTCTGTCCAAGGCAGTGCTCGGTAGAAAAAGTCAGCTTTCACCATCCCCATAGGTTTCCACTGCTTTAAATGCTTAACCTGCAATGTTTTGCACAGCCGAATGTTATAACCTGCTTGTTTCAAACGGTAGCCGAACTCAATATCTTCGATCGAAGCTTGGCGATAACTCTCATTAAAGCCACCCATTTGCAAAAAAATTTCCCGGCGAATCACTCCGCAAGCGCCCCAAAAAGTCGAAGCTTCTTCGTTACCTGTTTGGTGCACGTAGTGGTGCAGCAAGTTCCTGTACTGCGATAGAAAATCAGGATCTCCAGGATCATCGTCGTAAGAGCCAATGAAAGCAGCTAAGTAGGGATTATTTTTGAACACCGATATCGCATAGCCCACAGCTTCTGGACAAACAGCGACATCAGCATCCACAAAAAACAGAATATCTCCCTTTGCAGCTTGGGCACCCAAATTCCTTGCCCGCGCTGGCCCCCCGCATTCGGGAATCCTGATCAGTTTGGCGCCGAATTCCTTGGCCAGACGCCAGGAACCGTCGCTTTCGCCATCTGCTACTACAATAATTTCGATCGGTTTGGGCACAGCTTGAGCCAGTTTTGACAAACAGGTGCGGAAGTAAGAGCCCCCGTTGTGGACAGGGATAATAACGGATACAGTGGGGTCGGCGGTAGAAATCATTACCTAAATTGTTTAAGTTGCAGGGGCTAAAATTTGCTGGGATTTTATTGTTGCTACTTTACTAAGGGTAAAATTAGCTCTACTTTTTTATTTATAACTCGATTGCTGTTTGTATTCAACTAGATTTTTTGCTGGCATTCTCGATTGGATTTTCCCCAATTCATACCTGTATTCTACGCCATATCTTGCTGAGACTGACCTGATGCAGACAACAGCTTTACAAAATCTTTAAATATAGGATTGTTTGTGTAAACTTGCGAAAAAGCACCGGCAGGATTTTTGTGCGGCTGTGTTGCACCGCACAAGACTGTGATTTTATAAGTAAGTACACCGTATAAAATAAAACATACTTTCTACGGGTATCCGGGAACTGTCAGGACTTGTGCGGTACAATTTATTTTACAGACCTCATCTCCGAATGACTCCTGCACCAAGTGTCGATCGCGACTGCGGAGTCAATGCACATTTTATTATTTTTGGCAATATATTTTAAATATACGTCAAATATACGTCTTAAAATTTCTGACGCTGTACGATCGAGCTTTCGTAATTTGCTAACATACCCTTAGCTAGCTCCCTTTGAACCAAAACTTTTACATAAACCCTTTTTTATATTACATGAACAACTCCCAAAACACTTTAAATCAGCCATTAGTTTCAGTCATCATACCAGCTTTCAACGCTGACAATTTTATTGCTAAAACCTTAGAGTCTGTTTTATCTCAAACTTATCAAAACATAGAAGTTTTAGTAGTTGATGACGGCTCTACAGATACAACAGCCAAAATCGTCCAATCTTTTGCTCAAAAAGATAGCCGAGTCAGCTTATTCCACCAGCCAAATTCCGGCGTCGCCGTCGCCCGCAACCTAGCAATTGAAAAATCAAAAGGCGAATATATTGCCCCCATCGATGCCGACGATATTTGGTATCCGCAAAACCTAGAAAAACAAGTTAACTGCCTGAATTCCTCAGCACCATCTGTCGGAGTTGTCTATTCCTGGTCAGTTGATATAAATGAAAAAGACTTGCTCACAGGTGGATTTTATAACTCCACCATCGAAGGAGAAGTTTACACAGCATTAATTTATAAATATTTTATAGGCAATGCCAGCTCATCTCTAATCCGCCGCGTTTGTTTTGCAAAAGTCGGCGGTTACAACAGCCAACTTAAACTAGAAAACGCTCAAGGCTGCGAAGACTGGGAACTGCACCTCCGCATAGCCGAACATTATCAATTTAAAGTCGTACCAGAATACTTAGTTGGCTATCGGCAGATTGCCAGCAGTATGTCTAGCAACTATGCAGCAATGGCCAAAGCTCACTCTTTAATTATGGCAGATGTCCGACAGCAACATCCCGAAATTCCCAGCAGAATTTATCACTGGTCTAGCAGCAATTTTTACATTTACTTAGCTGTTAAAAGCAACCGCAGCGGCAATCACCGCAGTACATTATCTTGGCTGTATCGAGCTTTCAAAGAAGATTTATTAATGGCACTTTTGCGCCACAATTTGTATCTGCTGTCAATTGAAAGTATATTAAAAATAATACTCCCACCGCCAACAGAATCAGGGTTAGAGTTAAAACAAGCATCAGAATCGAGTGAAGGGACGACACTTGCTAGGATTGAGGCGCGAACCAAGGCTCACAGAATGTTGCCATCGCAGCTATACGAAAGAATGCGATTCAATAGTTTAGGAAATCGAAAATCTACATAAACCCTATGTTGAAAAACCCGGTTTTTTGAAGAAACCGGGTTTTTGAGGAAGCTAGAGGGCGTTTAATTCTGCCTGGTTGGTCGATCGAGAATCAGGAAAGAGGGTTAAATAAAAAAAATTAATTTTCCATTCTTACTTCTTCCTTTTCTTCCTGCTTCCTGCTTCCTGACATCCGTTACATCCATTACATCCGTGGAGCGAATCCGTTGCCGAACTTCCTTATTCCCTCTACTTAATATCTCTAAGCGTGAGAAGCTGTAGCAGTTTGAGCTTGGGGCTGCTTACCATCGGGCGAAATAGATTCCCCTTCAATAAACGATCGCAACATCCAAGCCATTTGTTCGTGCTGTTCCATCAAACCAGTCAAAAAGTCTGCGGTTCCGTCATCCTTAAACTCTTCACCGCACTGTTCAACGTGTTTGCGGAGATTGCGAATAATCAGTTCGTGGTCGTCAACTAAACGCGATACCATTTCCGTAGCCAAAGGCAAATCGCCGATATGTTCTTTTATCGAACCATACTTCAGAAAGCCCTCAGCAGTACCAATTGGATAACCACCTAAAGTTCTCACCCGTTCAGCCATAGCATCGATATTTAGTGTTAACGCCTGATAGTGTTCTTCCCACAACTGATGGAGCGATCTAAACTGTGGGCCAACTACATCCCAGTGATACTTTTTGGTTTTGATTAACAGCAGATAAGCATCTGCCAGGTCGTGATTCAATAGTTCGATAACGCCTGCACGCTGCTCGTCAGATAGACCTATGTTTAACTTACGCATTGAAATTGTTCCTTCAAATCTAACTTTACATTTATTAGAACAAATTTACCCAACCACTTACATCAACCCAGAGGACGATCGAAGACGATCGCATTTTAGTAAAATATCTGCTTTTCAGGTTAAAGTAATTGCAATATTGATACCCTTAGATAGATGCAATCAAACTTATTGTTCCGAAGCGCTTTTGTTTGCCGATCGCATCGATTGGGCAGCAGGGGAACCCCCGCTCAATCCCGCTATATAAAAAGGCTGCACTCTGATTGTTAGTAAAAATCAAGGAATTTATGCCGAAGTTAACGAACATCACACACACTTAATTGTGCGGGCGGGTTTAAATGATGGCATAAGGAACTTGCAATTAAATATAACCCTTGACCCCATCTAGTAGACCGAAAGAGAGAGCCTGTTTGCTCGCTTCACCTTGGGAAGGACTTGCGCTGCTGTGACCACCACAGCACTCAGCCGAAGGTATCAACGGCCGTGTAGCGTTTTGGGCCCCCATGAATGCTTTGTCCAACCCGACACTCTGATGAACCATCGTTATGGCAACTGTTTAAACCTGGTTCTTGGCGGATGGCGTCTCCAGGAGAGATAAAAAAAGCAATCCTCTGTGTTTGCGCGAAGGAGGAGAAAGAGGGCATTGCAGTTTGTCCTATCTGGGGAATCCGGGGTAAAGTAGCGGTAGGAAATATTTATCCATACTTTGACTAACTGTGCTACTTTCATTGTTAGCTGTAAACCATCATGCGGGAAATCTGCCAGAGCGTGGAAACCATATTTCAACTGCTGTTAGACGAACTCAAAAAGTCCACTCGCGCGTCTGAGCAGAACTGCCAAGATGTAGCAGGGCGACTCGCAGCAGAAGTCAACAGGATATGCACTGAAAGCCAGCGGATTCAGGCCTCTGGAGATATAGAAGGTTCAGCCCAGAGCCTAGCTCAGCACCGCCTGCAACAATGCCTCCACTATTACAATTTAGGCTCCGGGCCCGGGCGAGTAGAATTGCACAGTACCCTCAGCGCGATCGTCTATCGCTACATCACCCCTCCGCAGGTGCAGTCTAGCTATCAGGCGCGAGTAGAACTGATCAAAGATTTTTTGCAAGGATTTTATCTGGAAGCTTTAAAGGCATTCCGGCGCGAAACCCAACTGCCACCTACCTACAGTCCCCGCACTCGCTTAGAACTAGCAGAGTACATGGCCTTTGTAGAGCGCTTCGGCAAGCGGCGCATTCCTTTACCTCGGAACCGCAGTCAGCAACTAATTATTTTACGGGCCCAAACCTTTTCCCAGCAGCAGCCCAAAGAAACCTCCGTAGATATGGAACAAGCCGCTGACGGAGGGGCTTCCGATTCCGACCAAACTTGGAACGACACCTCGGTGCACTCCGTGCGGGAAGCGATGGCAGGACAGGGTTCCGCTGCAATTCGCCCGCAAGGCGACGAGTCAGAATCTCTGCGGCTAAACGTGATTGACGAATTAGTGGCTTACTTGAAAGAGCGCAATCAACAAGACTGCGCCGATTACTTCGTGCTGCGCTTGCAAGACTTGCCGACTAATGAAATAGAGTCGCTTCTGGGCATAACTCCCCGCCAAAGAGACTATTTACAGCAGCGCTTCAAGTACCATTTGCTCAGGTTCGCCATGTCGCACCGCTGGGAACTTGTTCACCAGTGGCTGGAAGCAGACTTAGACCGCAATTTGGGTTTGCTGCCTTCTCAGTGGCAGGCGTTTGGCGAGCAAATTGGTCCAGAGGGACAGCGTTTGCTAAAGTTGAAACAACAGGGTCTGTCAGAATCAGCGATCGCCCAAACCCTGGGTAGCACGGTAGCCCAGGTACAGAAGCGGTGGTTTAAATTGCTGGAACTTGCGTGGGAATTGCGAAATCGTTCAGATTCCGGAGAAGGGGCATCTAGTGATGAATAACGAAACGAACAGGGATGCAGAGGCTTTCGATCGCCATTTTTTAGACTGGATATTGCAGGTGCCGATCGCGAATACCTCTAACGAAAATGAGGAAAACCTCAATCCATCCCCTCGCTCAGAAGAGTGGGGCGACACAGAAGACAATTCCGGGGTGGAATACTGGGAATGGGACGAACCAGACCCGCTGGACTATCAAGTGGGGGCGCACAACAATGCACCCGCACAACCGCTGACAATTGGAGAAATACCGACCGTGCAAGACCGTTTTCAGACCTTGTTAAAAGAAAGGCTTAGAGCCGAAATTGAATCTAACCCGCCGCTGTTCCCCTGGGAAACAGAATTCAAAAGCTACGACCACGACTACCCAGACGATGTAGCCCCGCAATGGGTTCCCCCCCTACACATCTGGACTCCCCAACTACAAAATATCAGGTGGGGCCGCCTGCCAATTCCGATCGCCCAAGGGGTTTTTGCTCAACTGCTAGAACCTTGTCAGGAACTGGTAATGTCGTCGCTGCGGCAAGGCTCAAAGTTAGTTCGCGCTGTAGATAGCTTATTTCCGGGCCAGTCTCAGGAACTCAACGAGTTAGCTGGTTTAGTGCTCCGAGGTTCTTTGCGGGGACTTCTAGATTTAGAAGATTTCCCGAATTACGAAGCAGCCAGTACCGATCAACAAATGGTGCTATCGCTGTTGGCCGCCAAGGAAATCATTGAGTCTCTAACTCTCGATTGTCCTGTGAATCAGCCGCCGGTTTCCCGGGAGTGGCTGACTGGTTTGGGTGCGCTGACTCTGGAGGCTCAATACCTCTCGAACCCCAACAGAGAACAGCCCATGCCGTGTTTAAGAGTTGAGTGCCAATTTCCGGGGGCAGGAAGTTTGGAACTCAAGGGAGGAGATGCCGAAGCAACTGCCCACCGTCCGAATTCGGGGCATTTAAGTGTGGAGTTGTTTGACCCGCAACCTAACAAGACTTATGCCCTAGAAGTTCGATTCCAAAACTTCGAGACCAGACCTTTGATGTTTGCTATTCGTCCAATTTGGGCAGGACAAGATAGCAACTAGAAAGGTCTATTTAGAGTAAATAATGTAGGTGTTTACTCTGTGGTTTGACCTCACACAAAAACAGATGGAATCCCTCGACTGCTGTCGTGGAAAGTGAAAAAGTTTAGATCTTAGTTCAAGCCCCCAGATTCATCTGTGGAGTCAATCTAAAATCTAATGACAGAAAAATAAGATTTAGATATTAGTTGAAATCCAGATTTATCTGTGGGTTCAATCTAAAATCTAAAATCTAAAATCGTTTGACAGGGAAATAAGATTTAGATATTAGTTAAAATCCAGATTTATCTGTGGATTCAATCTAAAATCTAAAATCTAAAATCTAAAATAGTTGGATGGGTGCACATGACAACTGATAACCTGCGAAATATACCTGTGTTGGGTAAGCTGTGGGAGCAGATTGAGGCCATGCCTCCGCCGGTGATTGAGGATTCTTTACTGCTGCGAATCCTAGTTCAGTTGTTGGTAATTGTGGGAATTGTAGCTACTGACGTTGCTGCTGAAGAAGCTCTAAACCTGTGGGCTGTGCCTGTTAGTATTGTGGGAGCAACTTGGAGTTGGTACCGCCGCCGCGATCGCAATGTAGCTGCTAAGTTCTGCATAGCTATTGGAATGCTGGTGGCGCTGTTCGCTTTTTTTAGCCGCTTGGTGGGAGAATTGAACGATACGCGGTTAGTTTTGGCGCAACTGTTAATCCAACTTCAAGTGCTGCACAGTTTCGATTTGCCCCGCCGCAAGGATTTGGGCTATTCGATGGTAATCGGGCTAATTTTGTTAGGGGTAGCAGCGACTCTCAGCCAAACCTTGACTTTTGGGCCGCTGTTGTTGGTGTTTTTGGCTTTAGCACTTCCGACTTTAGTGTTGGATTATCGATCGCGCTTGGGATTTTTGAAGCCAGAAGCCATTGGCGAAAAAGCACAAGGTAAAGGGAAAAATGAAAGCCTGTCGCTATTTGCTGCTACTTTATCCCCAAAGTATTTTGGTTGGCTGCTACTGATAACTGTCGGGTTGGGGCTGACTATTTTTGCGTTTTTGCCACGCCTCCCTGGCTATCAGTTGCGGACTTTTCCGGTGAGTGCTCCTATTGAATATCAGGGGGAGTTTGACTCGCGCAGCATTCTGAATCCGGGGTATGTTAGAGGGGGAAATGAAAAAGGAACTGGCGGAGGAACGGGGAGAAATCCAGACTCTGGGCCAGGAGAGGTAGACTCTACTTTTTATTACGGTTTCAACCAGCGCATTAATCAAAATTTGCGGGGGGAAATGAAACCTCAAGTGGTGATGCGGGTACGATCGCAGGCTGCGGGTTTTTGGCGGGTATTAGGCTTTGACAAATACACTGGTCAGGGTTGGGAAATTTCTCGCAACGAACAAGCTCAAAAGCTGACTCGACCTAGCTGGTCTTATCAATTTTATTTGAATCCGTTTCCCAATGCGCCTCGGACTCAAGAGGTGATTCAAAGTTATACTATTGTTGCTCCAATGCCGAATTTGATTCCGGCTTTAAACAAGCCGAAGGAGCTTTATTTTCCTAGTCCAGAGGCAGCGATTGATGCGGAGGGGGGTTTGCGAGCGCCTGCAGAATTGGGAGAAGGTGTGACTTATACGGTGATTTCTAATGTGCCTTTTCGCGATCGAGCTTTGTTGGGTAAAACTGGTACTAATTACCCGAAAAATATTCGCAATTTCTATTTGGATGTGCCGCCGGAAATTGCCGCAAAGGTGCGGGCAAAAACTGAGGAAATATTGCTAGCAAGGACGAGAGTAGCTAAGTCTGATAGAGCGATCGATTCTCCTTACGAAAAAGCTTTGTATTTGGCTCAATATTTAAAGCAAAATCCGAATTACAAAATAGAAAAAGCTTTGCCTTACTTAGAAGAAGGTGAAGATTTAGTCCAGGCTTTTCTGTTTGGCTACAAAAACACCCAGGACGGCAAAAAAGTTACAGGTGGATATCCAGACCACTTTTCGACGGTACTGACAATTATGCTGAGGTCGATCGGGATTCCGGCCCGGCTGGTGGGCGGTTTCGATACGGGGGAATTCAACCCGTTTACTGGTTACTATGTTGTGAAAAATACCGACGCTTTTTTGATGACGGAGGTATATTTTCCCAATAATGGCTGGTTTGCTTTTAATCCGATTCCCGGTTATCCGCTGATTCCGGCTTCGGTGGAAGACAACCAGACTTTTAGTGCGCTGGAATCGTTTTGGAATTGGATCGCGGGTTGGCTACCGACTCCTCTCAGAAGCGGGCTGGATTCAGTCATAGGTTTTGTAATTGGCTGGATAACTTTGATTGTAGGCTGGTTTCTGGGACAGTTTGCTAAGGGTTGGGTGGGGTTATTTACTGGTTTGATTGCTGCGATCGCCTTTGGCTTTATTGGCTGGTTAATTTGGCAACTGTGGCGCAAGTGGCGCCACCGCCGCTGGCTGGCGAAGTTGCCACCCGTGGAGGGAGTTTATCAGGAAATGCTGAAAGATTTGGCGAGTAGGGGATTTGTGAAACCTCGCGCTCAAACGCCTTTGGAGTATGCTGAGGCTATGCGCGGGAATCATGCAACTGATGAAGCTGAGGTGATTGATGAGGTTTCGCAGGCTTACGTGCGGTGGAAGTACGGGGGCGAAGCGGGTAATTTGAACCAGTTGCGGGGGTTGGTGGAAAATTTGAGGCGATCGCACTTGAAGAAACTGAAAAAGCGCTGGTTTTAAGCGATAAGGGTAGGAAAAAAAGCGTCGCTTGCCTACCCTGTTGAGAAGTTCGACTAGCTCTTATTTAATCTTAATAAGTAACCCTCCTATTACTGGTAAATTTCTACCATAAGTTACTCAGTTATGTCATATAAACGTCCTCAATTTAATTCCTTTAAAGTCATCCAACGTGCTGAAGAGTTAGTGTAATCTTCCAATCGCTACCGCATTACTGTTCAAGTTGCTAAGCGTGCCAAGCGCTATCGGCTTGATGATTTGGAATATGATAACCTGATGGCGAAACCAGTAATACGAGCAATTATGGGTATGTCAGATGAGCTGACATACCCAGAGATTATTGATGAAGTTATGGAACCTTCATTTGAAGGAATATCGCCAACACCCGCACCAACACCCGCACCAACACCCGCACCAACACCCGCACCAACATCGCCGACAAATACAACATCATCGCCACAACCCAGGGAACAAATTCTTCAAATAAATACTGAAGTCAATGCTAATCCTCAACTACGACAACTGAAGCAAGAATCTAATTCAAGTGCTTGGAATAGTCTGGTTAATTGGATTGGTGAATCTATTTGTGAAATTAATTTTACTGCATCTGAATCGTCTGTTAAAAGGCTAAGCACAGCTACCGAGACAAATCTCCCTATGAAATGGCTCATGTACTTATTGTTCACAAATCATTACAAGCGGCTGGAGTGGATTTAGTTAGAGGAATTCCAAGAGCAGAAGCTGTTATCAGGGGGATAGCTAAGTACGATTTACCAGAAATCAGCAAACTATCGGCAGAAATGGTTTATCAGATTGCCGATATTTATGGATTTAACTTACAAGATCCCGAACGAAAAATTGAAGCTTTAACAGCCTTTGGTGCAGCTTTTTTGGGAGAAAGAGCTATTGATGCAGGTATAGACTGGCTAAAGTATGGCATGATTCCCAGTAAAATAATAAGTGCTTCTGCTAAAGCCCTCATGATTTATGCAGTAGGAAATGCTGCTTGTAAGTTATATGAAGCCAAACTTAATCAACATATTAATCCATTAACTTCGCCAACAATTATAAATAAAATTAGGGAACAAAGTCAACATTATTTAGATAACGCTACTTCCGAAGAAGGAATCGTTGCTCTGATTTCTAGCGAAATCAATACGGCTTTGACCATAGACTATACTAGACTCAGTAGTTTACTAAAAGTGCGAGAATGGAAAAAAGCAGACCAAGAAACCTGTGAGATCATAGTAAAGATAGCTAGCCGTGGTTTTGAGCAAAATTTGAGAATCTTGCCCATTGAGGATTTACGGACTATCAATCAACTTTGGTCACAGAATAGTAATGGACATTTTGGTTTTAAGGCGCAAAAACAAATTTATTGGGATGTGTCAAAAAAAGTAGGCGATTTTGGAGAAAAGATGGGCTGGCGAGGAAAAGCAGGTTTATTCGGTGGCGTTTTTGGTTGGAAATCCTATGATGATTTAAACTTTAACTTACAATATGCTCCTAAAGGGCATTTGCCAGCTTTTCCCTTAAATATATCTTGGTGGTATTACTCAGGTGAAGCAACGAGAGATTTTGCCCAATCAATTTTAGAGAGAAACGATTGGTAAAGTGTGATAAATAAAGCTGCATATTTCACGGAATAAGCCTCTACCAAGATGCAGCTTTCTTGTCTGTCTTTCCTTCTCCACTCGTCATTATTCAAGCAATGGCATAACCTAAGAAAATTCCCGTCAAGCTTCAAGATTTATGGCAACAAAACGAAACCACGATCGACCTTCAATGCGCCGCCTCCTAGCTCAAATCTGCAATGACATCAAAGGTTTGTTTGATAATTATCAAAAAGCTTGCAGTTTGGCATATTTAATGCTACACAGTTTGGGCAAAGCTGATATTGTTGCGGATTGCTGTGAATATAGTGCGATCGGCTACAAACAGCCCGGTACTCTTTCAGTTCACGTCTCAGCTTTAGAAGAACTAGACCCTTTCCTGCGGCTCTAGGAAGGCTGCCCCAAACGCACCATTGGCAGACTTGACGGCGCTATAATTATCAAATTTCACACTCGCCAACCTCAAGTTCCCTATTTATTTTATCCCGATTTTGACAGTAACCCGCATCCAGCCATTCACACTTCTATACACATAGATTTGCGTGACCTTTCTGTGAGCTATCAAGACAATTTTGATATGTATAATCCTCCAATTATAGTTAAAAAATAAGCTTTTGTTACTGCTAGCTATCCCCATTACGAAAAGTTGGTGAAACTCACTCGCCAAGAAGAAAAGTTAGGGATTCTCGATCGTGGCGTAGTTAAAAAGCATCGGGAATGGGTGAAGTGTTTGAAGGAAAACTGCGTTAAAATTAAAGGTCATCGCTTGTTTTGGCGATCGAATGCTGATTCAGAAAAATTGAAAATGCTGCAAAAAGCTGCCTCGGAACGTCACCAGAAAAAGATTGAGTTGAATCCAGGAAAGAGTGAACAAACCGCAGAGGACGCAGAGGAGGGAATAAAAGATGGACAAAAGGTTCAGATTGAAGCAGTTGAGCGTGGTTAGAATTGCTATAATCACCTGAGTGATCGTTAGAGTCGATAAAAAGTAGCAGGGAAACAGAGTCAGCACCCCGCTTTAATTTTTAGGCGGTTAAAACCGTTATCTCGCTTTCCTCTCAGTTCTCGCATAGACTGAGTTTCCAGCTTCGGAGGTTTGATCATGAAAATAATTTGGGAAAGAATTGATAATTGGCTGGCAGCCAATGCACCTCAAGTACTGAAAAGTCTCATACCGGGCGCGACTGATGAGGATATTTATAGGGCAGAAGCATTCTTTGCTGTAGAGTTTCCCGAAGATTTCAAGCTGTCTTACCGCGTGAATAACGGTCAGGATGAAGAATCTTATTCCCTGTTCCCCCACTTGGAGTTTCTCTCTGTCCAAAGCGCGATCGAAATATAGCATTTCTTACAAAGGTGAGGTACAATAACAACAGTGAGTAAACCAATTCAAATATTTGCTGATGTAGCTTCACTAAATGCAAACTATATGACTTTTGCGAACTATTTATAATTACGTGTCTTGATAAAACGGAGAATAGTTTTAAGTTTTGAGCATAAATTTTCAATTGGTGGAAAATCCGGCGAATATGGCGACAAATATATTAATTTTGCACCTTTCTTTTTGATGGCTTTTTCTATTGTTTCTCTGGTATTAATAGTACAATTATCCATCAATACACAAGCACCTTTCCATAATTTTGGTACTAACTTTTGGATGATAAAAGCCTCCAATGTAATGGCATCGATTGTACCTATTAAATTGACTGATCTTAAGAATTTATTGAGCGATATAGCTCCAATTATTGAGACATTTCTTCCGCGTTTATTCGGTTTTGGCTACGAGAGCTCTTTCACCTTTTAGATACCTAGCATATAACCCAACCACTGCCAATTTTACTCCATATTCATCAATGAATATCAAGTCTTTGAAACAAACTTCTCGGACTTTTTGCCAGAACTCATATCGCATACCCTGAACTCTGTCAGTGCCTTTCGCGATCGGAAAGAGAGTTTTTTTAAAGTCATGTTTAAGAGTTTTGCCATTCTTCCCATCGTTGCTACGCTGATGGTAAAACCAATTTTCTGGTACAGTAAATAACGGAGTTCTTCGAGAGTTGCATCATCCGAAGCTTCAATCAATTCGGCTAAAAATCAGTAGTTGTTCTGCATTGAGTTTCAATTTGACTCTGCATCGCTCAGTTCGAGGAGCAATATGCAAGGGTCTCCCGATACTGTTTAACTAATTTCTGGACGAAACTCCGAGGCTCCACAAAAACGGTTAGCTATTGCTCTGTGTGACAGGGTTTCATTATGCTACACATCCATAATTTTTTGTCGGAAATCAAGACAATAAATTTTCATTTTTACTAATGTGTGATACTTACTAAAATCCTTGATATTTGTCATTCGAGTGACTGCTGTGGGTCGAGCGACTGTTCGCTCGCGCTCCATTTAATTAGAGCTGCATAACATTTTGGGGTTCTATATTTTTCACTCCGTTCAAGTCAGTTATATCCTACCTCATCTTTCTGATAATTGCTATAGTATGGCATTCTGCCAAGGAATATGTTGCTAATAGATTATTTGAATCAATTGAAAAAATAGAAGCACTGTTACATAAACTGTTACATGAAGGAGGACTAATTATGAAATGGAACCGAAAAATAAAAAATAAAGGTAACTTAGTTAATACAGTTTAGATATTTAGCTGTTTGACAGCTTACCCCGCTTCATTTATTTTCCTCTGCTACCCCTACTTATTGAGCCGATAGAATAAATCTTTACTTGTGTGGGGAGTAGGGGTTGGGCAGGAGATACCGCCCTCAATATACAATTGAAATGCACAACAGCTTATTAATATTCCTGCCCCACAGGCGAACTAACTTGCCTTTAAATTTAGCCTAGGATGTTGATAATTCAGGCTTTAGCAATGGTTCTTTGCATCTTATTGTCGGCTATTGGACGCTGCGCGAACAAGCACAGGTGCGACGGACAAACACCAGGGCTGTGATGGCGATTAAAGTAGCGTGCATCCGGGCGGACATTAAAATTCCTCAACCGATACTGGTGACTTTGTACGATCGAACAATTTACCGTGAGTGAGTTTTGAATTTTGAGTTGGGAGAGGGAGAGAGTGGGAGAGTGGGAGAGTGGGAAAAATCCTCTTGTTTCACGCTGGACTTCTTCACGCTTGACTTCTTCCCTCAACACCCATCTGTTAAATCGATTAAATCCCCTACACTGGGCGTTGCCGAACTTCCCTCTGATATCAAATCCGCGCTTCATCGTCTGGCGTAAAATCGAGTCAACATCCAACACTCAACCATCATTCAGTTTGGCGACCCCGAGTCAACAGTCAATAGTCAACAATCATGAGGAGTGCAACCAGAATTGATATGACTTCTCCCTTCTGACTTTTCAAATCAAGCAAAAGGCGAGCCGATTTCTCATTAGCGCGCCTCCTAATTGAATTTTATTTTGTAAAACGTAAATGAGGAGATTGTTCCCATTTGAAAAAAATCATGAAGTCGTCTTGCTAGCGCGGCGGCGGCGTGCTGCAACCAAGCCACCCAAACCGAGAGCCAAACCAGTCATTGTCATCGGTTCTGGAACTGCTTCTGCGCTCACTGCGAAGTCTTGGAAGTCTGCGTCGTTTTTGTTACCACGATCGTCGAATGAGATTAGCGTGCCTCCATTAAACAGAGAACTTGTACCGTTTGTGAATTTTCCGGCAGCTTGGAAGACTTTGGTGTCTTCTTTGCCAAGTGCGTCCCACAGTTGCGATTGCGCGCCAAACACCGCTTGCTGGCTGCTGCCCTTGTTCAAGCTTGAGGTCGAGTACACACTGCCACCCCAGCCACTGTCGAGCCCCAAAGTGTAAACTTGATTTGCCAGGAATGTGAATACTGCCGAGCCAGAACCCACGACTGTATTGCCCAGAGTTCCTTTCCATTCGTTTGCCCACTCGTTGTCTGAGGATTTAGTTTCCGAAAACAGGGTGCTAACTAGAGAGACCGCCGAGTCCTTCACACTGTAGACTCCCACAGAGGATTGGTACATTCCGTGAGATTCTTTGAAGTTAAACTTGACGCTTGTATCTTGGCTGAATGTGATTCCGTTGGTACCAAAGGAGAAGGCTTGAGCTGGAGCTCCGGCGCCAAACAGAGCTGTGGCGGCGGCGGTAGCTGTGAGGGCGGATAAGAGTTTGGTATTCATAACCTGTTCCTTTTGTGCGATGGTCTTAATATTTTCATTATGCGATACTTTGTTTGTATTTGGTTCACTTTAGGTGAATTTTGACATATTCTTTATCAAGCCTTTACATAACCTTCACAAATGCTATCGATCGCATCTGCCGACGGCAGATCGCTCCCTAATAATGCCGACTCAATAATTATCAATATTGTGGCTTGAAACCTTGCAGTCGCGGGCATGGAGCGCGGGTCAGCCCAAGTAATTTGGATCGGGTTTATGCTAATTTTTTATGATATTCTCAAGTTTAAATTCTCAATAGCAAATACTTAAGTATAAATACGGTAAGATTCGTGGGTACTGACAGTTCCAGAAGTTTTCTATTAGCCAGAAACTGGGAATATGTGTTTTTTGGGGCTGGTGTAGGGGAGTTAAAGTAGTTTATCTATCGGGTAAATTACGTACAAAATGCGATCGTTGGGTCTAGGTATTTTGGTTGAATTAAATAGAGCCCCTGGCGTGAGATATCCCCAAGATGCGATCGAGGAGATGCAATTTCCGCAGATTGAAGCGGTAAAAGAGCGGATTGCCCCTCAACAAAGATTCTATAGAGAAGCTGTGGTTCCGTCCTTGCTCCCGATCGCCCACATCAAAACAGACCGCTGTAGCGTTCCTCTGCCCAAGGTTCGCCCCGCTGGTGGTAGCCGTTGCGTTCCCAAAAACCGAGTTCTTCGGTTTCTGTAAACTCCAGGCCGTTAATCCATTTAGCGCTTTTCCAAGCGTACAGGTGGGGAACTACGAGCCGCATTGGGCCGCCGTGGTCTGCGGATAGAGGTTCGCCGAAGACGGTGTGGGCGAAAAAGTTTTCTTCTCGGAGGAAGTCGGCGATCGCAATGTTGGTAGTGTAGCCGCCGTAGCAGTGTTCTAGGACGTGCAGAGCTTTCGGATCGACTTCTATATAATTCATAAAATCTGTGACTTTGACTCCCGTCCACTGCACATCGAGTTTTGACCACCGGGTGACGCAGTGAAAATCCGCCGTAAAGTTATTTTGGGGCATGGCCTGGAAGTCCGACCAAGTGAAAGTTTGTGGTTGTGCCAATCCCCAGACTTTAAATTCCCAACTTTCAATGCTGACCGAGGGTGTATCGCCGTAGGTCAGCACAGGAAAGCCGTTGGCGAGGTATTGACCCGGGGGGACGCGATCGATGTTTTCTGATTCTGGCTTGCGAAAAAATTTGCCCACCATTGATTCACGCTCTACAGTAACTGACTGCCATCCTGAGTATAACTTGCAGAGATGAGCGCATCGCAATTCATCTGAAGGTAGAAAAGAAAAGCACTTTTCTAGAAATAAAAATCCCTAAATCATGCTTGATGCCCGCCTAATTATGCCTTCGGAGAGAGCCAAAGCTAAAAATTTAAAAAATTTATCACTCCAGCGTATGAATTACCTAACCTTAAATTTTATCGTAATTATTGGTGCATTTCCGAATCTTTGATGTATTGTTACAATATGCTCAGATGCCATATGTCAAAAAATTGATGGGGTAAAAATCATGATCACAAGTTGCTTGATTCCGTTGACTGTATGCTTGATTGCTTGGTGGGTGACTGCCGGGACTGACAACAGAACGCTAGACGGAATTCCGGCTCCCATAGCTGCAATTATTGGAATGTGTTCGTTAATTTGGTTGGTGGCGGCGTGCCCTTGGCCTGTTGAACTTGCTCTAGTATTGGCGGTGCTGGTTTTCGGCAAAGCTTATTTGCAAAAAATCTTGAAAGTCGGCTGAATTTTCAGGGCTAGCGCTCCTATGATTTGCGGGAGCGCGATGATCGAGTGCTGCTACCTTGTTAAAGTTTTTTGCGATTTGTCTGGCTAGGTTCTCCGAGGGGGTCGCAAAGACGGAACCAACCCCAGAACTGGTGAAATTCAATTTATATATTTCAGTTAAAAATTAGAACATAAAGATCGACAGAGAAACCCGGTTTATTTTAGAGCAACCGGGTTTGTGAAGGTCGGAAATTTTCACACATCCCGCAAGAATTGCTGAGGACTTCGACACTCGGAATACAAGAAAGTGGGTTTCTGAACCCAGGAGTGTTGGTGTATGTGCGTAAAATGGCGAGCTGTTAAATTGGCAAGCGATTGATATCTTTATTAGAACCAATTACTACCATCGCGTCGCCCTTTCTCAAGCGTTCGCTTGGCTCCGGATTAATCTCGAACTTTTCGGCGCGCCCGACTGCTAGCAAGTTCAAACCATACCTGCGCCGGAGTTCCAATTCGGAGATGGTTTTACCGTCAAACTTTTCAGGAACGAGCAACTCAACGATGCTGTGAGCTGGGTCGAGGTCAAAGCGTTCTAAAATGCTGGGTTTTGTAAGAAGGCGGGCCAAAGAGCAGCCCATTTCTCGTTCTGGAAAAACTACATGATCTGCGCCGACTTTTTTCAACAGTTTTAAGTGAGTTTCCGAAGAAGCTTTGGCTATTACGTGACTTACCCCGCCTTCCTTAAGGTTTAAGGTGGTGGTAATGCTTTCTGCTAGGTAATTGCCGATCGCAACAATCACTGTTTCAAATTCAAATATACCAGCTTCCTGAAGAGCGCTAGGCTCAGTAGAATCTAACTGCACAACGTGAGCAGCAATACGATCGTTCAAAGCTTGAGTTACTTTTTTTTCATCGGTGTCAATTCCCAGGACTTCGTAACCCAAACCGTGCAGAGTAGAACACACAGCTTTGCCGAAGCGTCCCAAACCAATAACGGCAAACTGCTTGTTGTCGGCGCGCAAAGTGCGAAAAAAATTTAAAGATGACAGGTTCACTGAATATCCAGCGCTGAGCGTCTTGCTGTTGAAATTTTAGCAGAGACAGCGCCGCCTCCTTTTGATTTTTGGGTAAGTAGTAAAAGTTGATTTGGGTTGTCACCCATTGTTTAGATTATCAGCAAAGAGGCAGAATTTTTTATCCCACTAACAAACTTTCCTCAGCATACTTAAAAGACCTGGGTTTTGGATCGCCGAAGGCAGCACTCATCAGCAGCAACACGCCAACCCGACCTATGTACATTGTAGCAATCAAAACTAGCTTACCGATTGCTGAAATCTTGGCTGTAATCCCTGTGGAAAGACCGACCGTGGCAAAAGCTGAAACTGCTTCATACAGCGCTGCGATAAATTCTACTTCGGGATTGGTCAGCTCGATTAAAATTGCAGATGTGAATGCGACCAACATGGAACCGAAGACTACACTAATGGTTTTTAGAATCATTGCTGGCGGAATTTGACGCTGATAGCACTCCACATCTTCCTGCCCTTCGAGAACTGCTGTGGTACAGCAAAACAATAGCCTAAAAGTTGTGGTTTTGATTCCGCCGCCCGTGCTGCCAGGACTGGCGCCGATAAACATCAGCGCGATAGTCAGAAATAGCGAGGCTTCGGTCATTTTGCCAATGTCAATTGTATTGAATCCCGCCGTGCGGGGAGTAACAGATTGAAACCAAGCTGCCATCACCTTTTGAGGAAATTTTAGAGCGCCGAAAGTGTTTGGGTTGTCATATTCCAGCACCAAAAAGGCTAGCGTTCCTAAAATTAAAAGGACAGCCGTTGTAGTGGTAACAACTTTGAAGTTCAGGGAAAAAACTGTGCAGATAGGGCTTTTGTTGAAGCGATCGCGCAGCCACAGGTACATTTCCATAATTACTTGATAGCCGATTCCGCCAAATATGATTAAACCGCTGACTGTGAAGTTAACCATAGGCGAATTGATGTAGCCGATCAAATTATCTGAATAGATGCTAAAACCCGCGTTGTTAAAGGAATTAACGCTGTGAAATATAGCAGACCACACACCCTCTTTAAATCCGTATTGAGGGACGAAAACCGTCATCAGCAAAAACACTCCTGTTAATTCAAACAAAAGCGTTGTTGCTAGAATTGACTGCACGAGTTGTACTACGCCGGCTAGTCCAGATTTGTCGAGAGATTGTTGCAGGGCAATTTTGTCTTTCAAGCCAAAGCGGCGGCCCAATAACAGAAGCAAGAAAGTCGTGGCTGTCATGTAGCCCAAGCCTCCTATTTGCACCAGTAAAACTAGGCACAGTTGCCCCCAAAAAGAGTAATATTTTCCGACATCCACAACCGACAATCCCGTGACGCAGACAGCGGAAGTAGAGGTAAACAGTGCTGTTATTGGATCGCTCCAAGTTCCATCAATTGTGGAAAAGGGCATCATCAGCAATAGAGTACCTGCGAGGATGACAGCGAGAAAGCCCAAAGCAATGGTTCGCGAGACAGTCATTCGATTTTAGGTTTGAGATTTGAGATTTTAGATGTGAGAGGGAACCCACAAATCGATTTGAGATTTGAGGTTTGAGAGGGAAGCCACAAATCGATTTGAGATTTGAGGTTTTAGAGGGAACCCACAAATAGAGCGTCGGGCTTGAAGTCAGGACATCTCTATCTGGCGAAGGCCGGAGACCGATCGAACTCAATCGCCAAATTCTATGACAACAGCGGGAAAATAACGGTAGAATTCCTTTAATAACTTGCGATCCGGCGATGACATCAACACTTTACCAGCAAATTCAGCAACTTTACGACGCTTCTAGCGGTTTGTGGGAGCAGGTGTGGGGCGAACATATGCACCACGGTTACTACGGCCCGGATGGCAATTTGAAAAAAGAGCGCCGACAGGCTCAGATAGATTTAATTGAAGAACTGCTGGCATGGGCTGGAGTACCGTCAGAGAAGGCACTGTGTGAATCTTACCGCATTCTCGATGTCGGTTGCGGGATTGGTGGCAGCACACTGTATTTGACTGAAAAGTTTAGTTCGGTCGCGGCAAATAATTTAAAGTTGGATGGCAGGAGCGATCGTGATTTTAGCAGATCTGCCGAACTAAATAAAACGGGCGCTAGGGTTACAGCGACCGGGATTACTCTGAGTCCGGTACAGGCCAACAGAGCGACCGAACGCGCTAAAATTGCCGATGCTCAAAGCAATGTGAACTTTTTGGTGGCCGATGCTTTGAATATGCCTTTTCCTGACGAGTCCTTCGACTTGGTTTGGTCGCTCGAAAGTGGCGAACATATGCCCGACAAAATTAAGTTTTTGCAGGAATGCTGCCGCGTACTCAAGCCGGGAGGAACTTTGATATTGGCAACTTGGTGTCACCGCCCGCTGGGAGAAACGGCGGGAGAATTAACTGATGAAGAGAGAAAGGAATTGGCAGAAATTTACCGGGTTTATGCTTTGCCTTATGTGATTTCTTTGCCGGAATATGAGGAAATTGTCCGCAGTTTGCTTTTGACAAGTATTCGCACCGCTGATTGGTCAAAAGCTGTTGCTCCTTTTTGGGATGTGGTGATCGATTCTGCTTTGACTCCGAGCGCGATTTGGGGTTTGCTAACGAGTGGTTGGACGACTATTCAAGCAGCACTTGCTCTCGGATTGATGAGCCGTGGATATCAGAGCGGGTTGATTCGTTTTGGGCTGATTTGTGCTGTAAAATAACAGGCATATATCAGAGAAGTTTTGAGTCTTGAGTTGATGAGTAAGGTGTGCATTGCACACCCTACAGAATATTATTTGTTTGGGGTGGGTGTGAGTTTTATGGGCAATGATTCGATTGGCAAGTCTTGGATTGATAAAAATGGCTCGGCTCCGCAAAGCTGGGTGAGGGCTTTTTGGGAGTTTTCTCGGCCGCACACAATTGTGGGTACTAGCTTGAGTGTATTGGCTTTGTACGCGATCGCCCAAAGTGCGCGGCTGTTTGTGAATCCTGTATTTGGACCCCTAGCTTTTGCCTGGTTGGCTTGCATTTGCGGCAATATTTATATTGTGGGGTTGAACCAGTTAGAAGATGTTGAAATTGATAAAATAAATAAGCCGTATTTGCCGATCGCCTCGGGAGTGTTTTCTCAGAAAACCGGGGAATTAATTGTAATTGCCACGGGAATTATAGCAATTTTAACGGCTGTTTTGCAAGGCCCGTTTTTGCTGGCTACCGTTGGCGTTAGTTTGGCGATCGGGACTGCTTATTCTCTGCCCCCAATTCGGCTGAAACGGTTTCCTTTTTGGGCGGCGCTGTGCATTTTTACTGTGCGGGGCGCGATCGTAAATTTAGGGTTATTTTTGCACTTTAATTGGGTGTTGGGTTTGGGAAGGGCGAAAAGCGCTTTTTCTGGCTGGAGTTTGGAGAGTATGTCTTTTGATATTCCTGCGGAAGTTTGGGTGCTGACGGTTTTTGTTGTGGTGTTTACGTTGGCGATCGCCATTTTTAAAGATATCCCCGACATGGAAGGGGACAAGCAATATAATATTACTACGTTTACGATTAAGCTGGGCAAGCCGACGGTCTTTAATTTATCTCGCTGGGTGTTGACGGTTTGTTATTTGGGCGCGACTTTGGCGGGAGCGATCGTATTGTCTAATGTTAATTTAGTGTTTCTGGCAGTTTCTCATTTGGCGGCTTTGGGTTTGATGTGGTTTTGGAGCACGAAAGTTGATTTGGACGATAAAATAGAAATTGCTGCATTTTATCAGTTTATCTGGAAGTTGTTTTTCTTAGAATATCTGATTTTTCCCGCAGCTTGTTTGTTGGGGTAGAAGGGGAAGTTCGGCAACGGATTGTGTAACGGATGTAACGGATGTCACGGATGTCAGTGCGATGTCCGTCGGAAGAAGGAAGAAGAAAGAAGGGGGGAGGGGGAATAAGGAAGAAGGAAGGGGGAAGAAGGAAGAAGGAAGGAAGAGTTAACAAATTAGAAGAATTTGGCAATTACAAGTTAGCGAACTCCCAAACAACCAAGACAACTATGGCTTCTCAAAAAAAATCGCGGAAATCTGCCTGCAAACTGGGTGCCGAAGACTCTTTGAAATTAGCTTGGCAACATCACCAAGCGGGCCGTTTGTTAGAAGCTGAGAATTTGTACCGGCAAATAATAGAAGTACAGCCGGAATCAGCAAACGTGCTGTGTTTGTTGGGAATAGCGGCGAGACAGCAGGGAAAAATTGCAGAGGCGATCGACTTTTACGAACAGGCGATCGCCCAAAACCGCGATTTTGTAGAAGCACATTTAAATAAGGCTAATCTTTTGCTGGATGTAGGCGAGTATCAAAGGGCGATCGCCAGTTACGAACAAGTCATCAAAATCCAGCCCAATTCCGCACTCGCTTACAATAATTTGGGTTGGGCAAAACAGCAATTATGCGAAATTGACGCGGCAATTTTATATTACCAAACAGCGCTACGACTCGACCCCAACCTGTCGGAAACCGCCCACAATTTAGGACATTTATTTAAACAAAATAATCAATTAAACGAGGCAATAGCTTATTACCTCCACGCTTTAAAAATAAATCCAAATTTGACATATTCCCTGATGGGCTTGGGAACAGTTTTGCAGCAGCAAGGTAAATTAGCCGAAGCTTTCAACTGCTACCAGCAAGCGGTAAAACTCGATCCCAACAATCCCGAAGCTCACAACAATGTAGGAGCATTTTACCACGAACAAGGCAATGTAAAAGCCGCAATATCCTACTACAGACAAGCATTAAACTTAAAGCCCGACTTCGTGGAGGCTATTAACAATCTCGGACACGCTTTGGTCGATTTAGGAGAATTTCAAGAAGCTTTTTCTTGTCACAGTCGAGCCTTGGAATTGCAGCCAGACAACGCCACCGCCCACCTGGAATTCGCCTTAACTTTGCTATTGTTTGGAGATTTTCAGCGCGGTTTTGTTGAATATGAGTGGCGGTGGCGCACTCCGCAACTACAACCGAGGCAATTTAAACAGCCGGTTTGGGATGGTTCGGATTTGCAGGGGAAAACTATTTTACTCCATGTCGAGCAAGGCTTTGGCGATTCGATTCAGTTTATTCGCTACGCCCCAATTCTTCGCAGCCAAGGCGCTAAAGTTATGGTGGCTTGCTATCCAGAACTGCTGCGGTTGTTTGCCACAGTTGCCGGTATTGAATATTTATCAGTTAGTCTTGAAGGTTTGCCAGAATTTGATGTTCACACGCCGCTGATGAGTTTGCCGCGAATTGTCGGGACAACTCTGGAAACAATACCTGCCAATGTTCCTTATTTATATCCGCCTGCTGAGTGCAAGTTTGCGCTTTCTTCTGATGCCAAATTGAAGGTGGGGATTGTTTGGGCAGGGAGTCCGAAGCGCCGGAAAGACAATCAGCGTTCTTGCATATTGAGCGATTTTATTCGATTTTTGGATGTTCCGGGAATCGCTTTTTATAGTTTACAAAAAAACTTGTCCGAGAGCGATCGCACTTTGTTGCACCAACACTTAGTGCCGGATTTAACTCCGCATTTGAACGACTTTGCTGATACCGCTTCGGCTATATCTCAACTGGATTTAGTCATTAGTGTCGATACGGCTGTGGCGCACTTAGCCGGTGCTTTAGGAAAACCGGTTTGGGTGCTGCTTTCTTTTGCTCCTGACTGGCGTTGGCTGCTGGATCGTGAAGATAATCCTTGGTATCCAACTGCGAGGCTTTTCCGCCAAAGTCAGCCGGAAAGTTGGCAAGAATTGTTTGAGGAAGTACAGGCGGCTTTGAGTTTATTTGCGATCGCCAATACTGCTAGTTATTCCGAGGGTTCTGCCCACGGCCAGCTTGACTTCGTTTCCCTCGCAATGACTGCTAATAATACGCCTGATCTCGATTATGTGCCTCTCAAAATGACAAGTGGAAGCGTGGTTAAAGAGAGTAAACAAATATTTGTGATGGCGAGCGAAGGGTTAGCAGAAGGCTCCGCAGCTAAGCAATCGCAGGGAATTGAGACATCGATTGCGATCGGAACTCCTGGCGATAATTTGGTTGTTTTAGAGAATTTATTGCGGCAAGCAGAACATTTAATGGAAACAGGAGATCGGGAAGAGGCGATCGCCCTTTACGAACAGATTATATCTCTTGAGCCAAATTGCGTTCAAGCGCGGATTAATTTTGGTTTTCTCAAGCAAGAAAAGGGCGAATTGGAAGCCGCTATCCCACATTACCGAGAAGCTTTAGCCATCGATCCAAATATTCCTCAAACAGCTTACAACTTGGCAAAGATTTTTGAGGAACAAGGTCAAGTGGAAGAGGCGATCGCACATTACGAACAAGCTCTTGTCGCTGAACCGAATTTCGTACCCGCACTGATTAATTTAGCTGTGGCGCAGCAAGAAAAAGGCGAACTTTTCAGGGCGATCGAGCTATACCGGCGAGCGCTGGAAATTCATCCGCATAGCTGGGAAGCTTACAACAATCTGGCAACAGTGTTGCAAGAACAGGGCAATTTAGAAGATGCGCTGGAGTATTATCACAAAGCTCTAGAATTGCTGCCGGATTTTGTGGAAGCTATCAACAATTTAGGCAGGACATTTCTGGAAAAAGGCGCGGTAGAAGATGCGATCGCCTGCTACAGACGAGCGATTGATTTAAGTCCAAATCATGCTAGCGCTCACCTTAATTTATCCTTGGCTTTGCTGTTGGTGGGAGATTTGGAAAATGGTCTCGCTGAATACGAGTGGCGCTGGCAAATTAAAGAATTTCACACTGGTCATTCCTGTTTTTTGACGGGGCCGGATAATACTGTTTCGGCCAGAGAATACCGGCCGCTATGGGACGGTTCTGATTTGGTGGGAAAGACTATTTTGCTGCACGCCGAACAAGGTTTAGGTGATTCGCTTCAGTTTATTCGCTACGCTGCCATCGTCAAAAATAAAGGCGGTAGGGTCATTGTGGGCTGTTACCCGCAATTGCACCGTTTATTTGCAACGGTTGACGGCATTGATTTGCTAATAGTTAAAGGGGAGCCACTGCCGGAATTTGACGTGCAAGCGCCGATGTTGAGTTTGCCCTATATTATCGGTACAAAGCTGGAAACAATACCAGCAAATACTGCTTATTTATCTCCGCCTGCGGGTGCTGAATTTACGCTTGGGCCCGATCGCACTTTGAAAGTTGGCATTGTCTGGGCGGGGAATCCAAAACACCGCAAAAACAAGCAGCGTTCGTGCAGTTTGAGTCAGTTTCTGCCGCTTTTGGACGTTTCGGGGGTAAGCTTTTACAGCTTGCAGAAAGAGGTTTCTGAGGCAGATCGCGCGCTGTTGAATCAAACGTCGATCGTAGATTTGAGCCCGTATTTTGGCGATTTTGCTGATACTGCTGCTGCGATCGCCAAACTGGATTTAGTCATTAGTGTCGATACCGCTGTCGCCCATTTGGCGGGCGCTTTGGGCAAACCAGTGTGGATTTTGCTGGCGTTTTCGCCGGATTGGCGGTGGCTGTTGGAACGGGAAGATAGTCCTTGGTATCCCACGGCGCGGCTGTTTCGCCAGCATCAGCGGGGCGACTGGGAGGACGTTTTCGATCGGGTGGCGGCAGCTCTAGGCGCGGTTGCTGCTGCATTTGTGCCGTCGGATTCGGCAGATGCAGAGTTTCGGTTGGGCGTGGATTTGCAGCAGCAAGCCGATTTTGGCGGTGCGATCGCTTGTTATGAGCGAGCGATCGCGATCAATCCTAATTACGCAGCCGCGCACAGCAATTTAGGCGTTGTCAAACAACAAGCGGGCAGGCTCCCAGAGGCGATCGCGCACTACCGACAAGCCCTAGCAATCGACGGGAATTTGGCGGAAACTGCGAGCAATTTGGGCAGCGCGCTCGCGGAAGCAGGGGAGACTGAAGAGGCGATCGCAGAATATCAGCGGGCGCTGTCTTTAAACCCGAATTGCGCGGAAGCGCTGATTAATTTGGGCCTGTTGCGGGAAGAACAAGGGGATGTGGTGGAGGCTATAAGCTGCTATGAGCAAGCGATTCAAGTGAATCCTAATTGCGCGGTGGCTTATTTGAATTTGGGAATTGCTTTGGAGGCACAAGGGGAGGATGCGATCGCGAATTACGAACGCGCGATCGCAAATTACGAACGGGCGATCGCGATCGCTCCCAATGATGTGGAGGCTTTGCAGCATTTAGCATACGCCTCGATCCGACAGGGCAAAATTGACCGCGCGATCGCATACTATGATCGAGCTCTGGCGCTGCAACCGGATGGGGCAGAAACTGATCTCGCTTGCGGGAGTTCGCTGTCTAGTCCACATAAGTTGGATGAGGATTTAGCTGTTTGCCAGCAAGCGATTCAGGCATCGCCAGCCACTGCACAGGCTCACGGCAATCTAGGAATTGTCCTGCATAAACAGGGCAAAATTGAAGATGCGATTGCCTGCTATCAGCAAGCTTTGAGCCTGAAACCCGACTTTCCACAAGCTTTGAACAATCTCGGCAAAGCTTTTGAGGAAGCGGGAAAAATGGCAGAGGCGATCGATTGTTACCGTCGGGCGATCGAACTCAAACCCGGTTATATCAATCCCCTCACCAGTTTGGGAAGTGCTTTGCACAATCGCGGACAATTTGCGGAGGCTCTCACCTACTACAGCCAAGCAGTTAAATTTAATGTCGCTAGCCCCGAATCTCACCTAAATTTAGGTTTAGCTTTGCTGCTGTCTGGAGACTTGCAGCGTGGTTTTTGCGAGTACGAATGGCGACTCCTAGTTAAAGAAAAACAGTTCCGGCGCCACAACTTTATTCAGCCGCTTTGGGATGGTAAAGATTTGGAGGGGAAAACTATTTTGCTTGGCCCGGAACAGGGTTTAGGCGATGCAATTCAGTTTATCCGCTATGCAGATTTAGTCAAGCAAAAAGGAGGCAGGGTAATTGTTTGGTGTTTGCCACACTTGCAGCGCTTGTTTGCACAAGTTTCTGGAATCGATGGGTTAATAGTTAATCCAGAGGATGCGCCGGATTTTCAAGTTCAGGCCCAGCTAATGAGTTTGCCACACCTTCTGGGAACAACTTTAGAAACTATACCGGCGAATGTTCCTTATTTAGCTCCGCCGCCCGGTTGGGAATTTACTCTCAATCCAACTACTAATTTGAAAGTAGGAATTGTGTGGTCTGGAAATCCTAAAAATTCCCAAAATAAGGTGCGATCGTTCCCCCTAAATTTGTTGACAAAACTGTTAGATATTCCCGGAGCAGAATTTTATAGTTTGCAACAGGAAATGACAGCAGACGATCGCGCTTTGTTAGAGCAAATGCCCGTAACAGATTTAAGCTCTTATTTGCACGACTTGGCGGATACTGCGGCGGCAATCTCGGCTCTGGATTTAGTGATTTCTGTAGATACTTGTGTGGCACACTTGGCTGGTGCTTTGGGCAAACCAGTGTGGATTTTGCTGTGTTTTGTGCCGGATTGGCGGTGGATGTTGCAACGCGAAGATAGTCCTTGGTATCCGACGGCGCGGCTGTTTCGCCAGTCTACAGCGGGGGATTGGGAAGGAGTTTTAGAAGAAGCGGGTTTCGCGCTGAGAGACAGAATTTATCAGCATCAGGAAGCTCAATCACTAATAGAAAGTCAGCCCAATGTTGACTTAGCTCAAAAACAGTTTAATTGCGGAAATGTGCTGAAATCACAAGGTAGATTTTCCGAGGCGATCGCTTGTTTTAAAAAAGCTTTAATCTTGCAGCCCAATTCGATCGAAACCGCCACTAATTTGGCAGTGACACTGCACCAAACAGGCAGTTTAGCCGAAGCTGCCACCTATTATCAGTGCGCGATCGAAATCGACCCTAACTGCGCTCAAGCGCAGAATAACTTAGGTATTTTGCTGCAAGATAAAGGCAATATAGCCGATGCTGTATCTTGTTTTCAAAAGGCGATCGCCCTGAATCCGATTTACGTCAAAGCTCTCAACAATCTCGGCGCGATACTTCAGCAGCAGGGCGAGTTGCCGACTGCGATCGCGTATTTTCATCAAGCACTTTCCGTCAATTCCAATTATGCGGCCGCGCTGGTAAATTTGGGTGCGGCGATGCAAACACAATCTCAGCTAGCCGAGGCTGAACGCCTTTACGAGCGTGCAATTGAAGCAGAACCAAACAATCCTACAGGACACTATCACCTGGGAACGTTATGCTTGGCGGCGGGAAAAATAGAACAGGCAATTTCTAGCTTGGAACGAGCCATATCTTTGAACCCTAATTATCTAGAAGCTATTACTAATTTAGGCAGTGCTGTTGAAAAATTAGGAGACGTAAATCGAGCAGTCTTGTGTTACAATCAAGCTATAAAACTTGATGCAAATTGTGTCAAAGCTCACTTCAATTTAAGCTTAGTCTTGCTGTTGACTGGAGATTGGCTGCGCGGTTTAGCAGAATACGAGTGGCGCTGGCAAACTGAACAGGCGAAAAAATTACCACGGTTGAATTTTGATCAACCAGTTTGGGACGGTTCAGATTTGAACGGACAAACTATTTTGCTCCGATCCGAACAAGGTTTAGGCGATGCCATTCAATTTGTGCGATATGCGGCAATTGTGCAGAAAAAAGGTGGCAAAGTAATCATTTCTTGCTATCAAGAACTGAAGCGTTTATTTAAGCAGATTCCTGGCATCGAACAAGTGGCGGTTCGGATGGATGAATTGCCGTATTTCCAAGTGCAAGCACCTCTGATGAGTTTGCCGTATATTCTCGGAACAAATTTACAAAATATACCGGCAAATGTTCCTTATTTAGCTGCGCCGCCCAATTGGCAATTTTCTCTAAATTCCGATGGTAAGTTTAAAGTTGGGATTGCGTGGGCGGGAAGTGCGGAACATTTGAAGGATTTTCAGCGATCAAGCGATTTAAGCTATTTCCTGACATTATTAGATATTCCCGGTGTAACTTTTTACAGTCTTCAGAAAGAAGCGTCGGCGGAAAATCGTACTTTGTTGACTCAAATTCCCGTGATAGATTTGAGCGACAATTTGAACGATTTTGCCGATACTGCGGCGGTGATATCGCAACTAGATTTAGTAATTTGCGTGGATACTGCTGTCGCGCACTTAGCCGGTGCTTTGGGTAAACCCGTATGGATTCTGCTGTGTTTTATGCCGGATTGGCGGTGGATGTTGGAACGCGAAGACAGCCCTTGGTATCCGACGGCGCGACTGTTTCGGCAGCAAACACCGGGCGATTGGGAGGAAGTATTCGATCGCGTAAAAACAGCCTTGCTAGAAAGGGCGGGCACGAGGGAACCGCCCCTACAATCTACTCGTTCCCAAGCTGTGCCTGGTAACGGAGATACCGAAGCTTCGGCTCGATTTTCTTTGTCGCCCGCACAGGTACAATTTCACATAGCCAAAGCCTTAGAAAAACAAGGTAAAAAAGCAGAGGCAGCCGCTCGTTACCAACAAGTAATTGCAGCCTCACCCAGCTACGCCGAAGCCCACAGTTATTTAGGTTATCTCAAACAGGAAAACGGGCAAATAACAGAGGCAATTTCGCACTACAAACAAGCATTAGAAACCAATCCCAACCTGAGCGAAACAAACTTATATTTTGGTTCCGCCCTCGAAGAACAAGGAAAAGTCGCAGAGGCGATCGACTTCTACAATAAAGCAATTCAACTACGTCCCAACTCGCCAAATTGGCGCTTGAGACTAGCCTTAGCTTTGCTCTTAACTGGAAATTTTGAGCGTGGTTTTGCGGAGTACGAATCGCGCTGGCAAACTCAACAATTGGATCAGCGCTCTTTTGAGAAACCACTTTGGGACGGCTCGGATTTGCAGGGAAAAACAATTTTATTGCACCCTGAACAAGGTTTTGGTGATACGATACAATTTATCCGCTACGCGGCTTTAGTTAAGCAAAAAGGCGGCAAAGTTATTGTTGCTTGTCATGTCTTGCTGAAGCGTTTATTTGAAGGAATTGCAGGAGTCGATCGAGTAGGAGTCAAGCCCAGCGATTTGATAGATTTTCAAGTGCAAGCCCCGCTGCTAAGTTTGCCCCGAATTCTGGGAACGACTTTGGAAAATATACCGGCGAATATTCCTTATTTAGCTCCGCCACAGGATTTTAAATTTTCCCTAGATGCGAATAATAACCTAAAAGTAGGTATTGTGTGGGCAGGCGGCCCGCTGCACCGCAACAACCATCGGCGATCGTGTAAATTGAGCGATTTTCTGAAATTTGTAGATGTTCCGGGAGTGAGTTTTTACAGCCTTCAGAAAGATTTGTCAGGGGGCGATATTACTTTATTAAAGCAACACCAAATTGAAGATTTGAGCGACCATTGCGTAGATTTTGCCGACACCGCAGCAATTATTTCGCAACTCGATTTAGTAATTTGCGTAGATACTTCTGTGGCGCATTTGGCCGGTGCTTTGGGCAAACCAGTCTGGATTTTGCTGTCTTTTGTTCCCGATTGGCGCTGGATGCTGGAACGCGAAGATAGCCCTTGGTATCCCACTGTACGGTTGTTTAGGCAGCAAAAAGCGGGTGATTGGGATGGAGTGTGCGATCGTATAAAAGCAGCCTTAGAACAGCTAATTTCCCCTCGGTTTCAACTCCCAGAAACTTCGCCTCAAATTAACCCCCCAGAAACTCCCCCACAAATTACCGGAATCGGCATTAGTTGGCCCCTCAGCATCACCACCGGCTGGGGAATTTACGCCATGAATTTAACACTACAACTGCGGCAAAATCCGGGCTGGGAAGTTGCACTTTTAGCACCGCCATCAATCACCTCAGAATCGATGAATCCGCTGCATAAATCGCTGTTGTTACCTATAATTGAAAAGCAAAAAACTTTTCAGGAATTAGTAGCAGCCAATTCCGACAAACAAATCAGTTGTAATTTTCCTGTACTTTATGCTTTGGGGAATAATTTAGCATCCTCTGGAGTTGACAATCAAATTACCAGCGCTTGTCAAATAGGAGTCATATTTTTTGAAGACACACGAGTCACAGCAGAAGCACTAGAAACAGCCAAAAAATATAGCTCGATTGTCGCAGGTTCCAACTGGAATGCGGATGTTTTGAGAAGCCGGGGCTTGACTAATGTAGCGATGGTACATCAAGGAATTGACCCAACAATTTTCCATCCTGCACCCAAATCTAATCTATTTGGCGATCGCTTCGTCATTTTCTCCGGCGGCAAACTAGAATATCGCAAAGGTCAAGATATTGTAATTGCCGCTTTCAAACGATTTCGCGCCAAACATCCAGAGGCTTTGTTATTAACAACATGGCACAATTTTTGGCCTCAGTATATGCTAGGAATCGAACAAACCGGAAACGTTGCGGGACTTCCCAATATCAACCGCGACGGAAGTTTAGGAATTTCCCAATGGTTAGTGGCTAATGGTTTGCCGATTGACTCTTTTATCGACATCGGCTTAATTCCCAATCACCTCACCGGACAAATTTTGCGAGAAGCCGACTGTGCTGTTTTCACTAACCGCTGTGAAGGCGGCACTAATTTAGTCGCAATGGAAAGTATGGCTTGCGGAATTCCGACTATTTTATCAGCAAATACTGGTCATTTAGACTTGATTTACAGCCACATTTGCTATCCTTTATGGAGTCAAAGACGAGTTAAACTGACGGCTCCTTTTTATGGTGTAGAAGGTTGGGGAGAGTCTGATGTGGCAGAAGTTGTCGAGGCTTTGGAGCAAGTTTATACTAATCGCGAAGAAGCAAAACGGATCGGTTTAGCTGCGGCTAACTTTATGCTGGATTGGACTTGGGAAAAAAAAGTTAAACGCTTTCTAGATGTTATATCAAATTCGCTTTAAAAATCATCTTTTCCGGCGAATAGAATTCGCTACTACACAAACAAAGTCTGCGAAGGCGGACTAAATAGTAAATAATCCGGCTCAACTTGCAATTTTATTCAATAGCTTTTCCGCAAGATTCACGCTTTCAATATCGTAAAGTTCCCGGTTGTAACAAACAATTTGTGCTACCAACTTGTGATGATATTGCTGAGATTTTGCCAACATAGAGCTCTGGGAACGCCGATAATTGACAACGACTTCTCTCGTTCCCAAAAAGGGAATACTGTGCTTGTGGCAGTTCACCCAAAACTCCCAATCTTCGTAACCTTCCTTCATCCCAACTTTGTACCCGCTGACCAAATCCAAAATAGATTTGTGATAAAGTGAAGACGGGTGAATCATGTTAGATTTCTTGATATTTTCGGGCGAATACAACTCGTAACTTGGTACTATGCGATTTTCCGTGCCAAACATTTGATAAGAACCAAAAGCTACGCAAGGTACATTTGATTTTAAACATATTTCTAAAAGGTCAGTCAAGCCGTTTTCAGCTAGGATATCATCGGCATCTAAAGGCATAATGTATTCACCGTTTGCGGCTGCTATGCCCGCATTTCTAGCACTTGAAAGCCCTTGATTTGTTTGTTCTACAAGCGTAATTTGATATTGGGAATTTGCTAATATTAAATTTTTGGCAACTGTGCTGGTACTATCTAAGCTGCCGTCGTTGACAATGATAATTTCCCAATTTTTGTAAGTTTGGTTAATCACGCTAGTTACTGCTTCTACCAAAAAATGAGATTGATTGTAGCAGGGAATAATCACAGATACCAAAGGTCGATCTGCCAATTGTGGCGATGCTGTAACTTGTTTGACACTTTCTGATTGTAAATTATGTGCCGAATTTCTAGCAGTTTGCAAACTGTAAAAATAAATCTTGGGATGGACAATGGCTAATTGATTCAGAGCGGTATTTTGATATTCATTTACTAGCCTCGGATATCCCGACAAGTATTCTTGTTTAACAAAAATCAAGACATTCTGAGCGTACCAAGGCTCTACTTTGTCATTGTTCCATATTTTTTTTCTCAAGCAGTCAATAACTGCATAACCGTTTTTCTGAAAGTAATAAGCCCAATATTGTGGCCACTGTTCGTTAACGTGTTCGACACCGCCTTGAAATGGTATTGCTGCTGAAAACAAAATTACTGGTGCTAGTTGAGTGAGAGAATTAACAAAGTTTTCGGCACAGGTAGCCGGCAAATGTTCGGCCACTTCTAGGGAAATTGCTAAGTCAAACTTTCTGTTTATTTGCAGCGGTTGCTTTAAATCGGCGGATTGGAACTGATTTAAAGGAATTTGTAAAATAGTGCGATCGACATAATCGCCATCTATTCCCAAACAATCAGCAATTCCCAATTTGTGAAACGCAGCTAACCAACTTCCCGTACCGCAGCCGACATCCACAACACTTTTAGGTAAAATCGGTTGCAGCAAGTCTAACAGCAGGGGAATAATTTCTCTAGCAGAAGTGCGAGTTCCTTCTCCGATTAATTGGTAAAAATCTCTTGTATAAGATGACTGTTGGTTTTGATTGGTTTGGCTGGCTGTTTGAGAATTAATTGCCTCTAAACTGCTAATATTGTAACCGTGCAAATGTGATGGCAACTGCCAGGAAATATTGGGGTCGGGTCGATGTTTTACTGGCTCGACATTGCCCCGCCAAGCAGCCCCCATAATTTGCATTGTTTGATATACTACTGTTTGCCATCCCCTTTGTTTCAAGTAATCTAAACCTTTACCAACATCTGGAGCGGTTAAATCGTGAAATAAAATTATTGCATCTTCCTCAGCCAATTTTTCACACGCAATGGCATCATTTAACGGCCCATCACCTCCGTGTTCTCCGTCAATAAAAATTAACGACCATTTTCGGTTGAATTGAGCGGAAAATTCTTCTACTCTTTGGGGGCTATAGCCGGGTATTAGCTCGACTGATGTTTGAACGGCCGACGCATTTAGAGCACCTTGAATTGAATCGATTACGCTTTGTCTGATATCTTCTCTTTCTAACAGCGGATCGACGACATCTAACTTAACTCCTGCGAGGGCTAAGTGACAGGCAGACCACCCTAGCCAGCAGCCTATTTCTAAGGCTTTTTTACCTTTGAATTGCAGGGCTGTATTGTAAAGGATATGTGCTTCGTCGCGATTCAAAAACCCGATGAATGGATAGCGCTTGTCTGCATACCAATTATGCGGAATTTCCCGGCGCAAGTAAGGCCAGTTACTTGCATTTGGATCAGCAATAATCATATTGGGAAAATAGGAGTCAGGTATAATTATTTGGAACCCTGTGGAAACATAATCGCCTGGTTGTAATAAATTATTTTTGCTGAGCTCAGGTTGTTGGTAAGTCATTTTTTGTTCTTGAAATATTTGTATTGCTTCCTGTTTTTTAGGTTGATAACGGACGCTAATTTCCAGTATATCGCCGTCAGTTGCCATCAATTGTACTCGGTCAAACTGCTGGCGGCCAGCTAAATGCAAAATGCCGATCGCCTCCTGCGGCAAGTACGGCTCCACAAAACAGCCTCGCTGCTTGTCCCAAACCGGAAAACCGTTGAATATCCAATTGCACCAAGCTGGGAGCATTTCAGTGAGATTGAACAATTCGCTACTGTAAACAGCGAGGTTGAGGGCAAATTGATCTGTCATGACACAGCCGGATCTCTGCAATCCTTGATGGAGTTTTTCAGCCCATACTTCCCAGTGCAAAGCATCTTTTCGGAGGGCAAAAACTCCGGCATTTAATATAGGATAACTGTAGAATTTTTTAGCGGTTTCTTCACCAAAGTTAGCTTCATATTGTTGATAAACCCACTGCCAAAACTGAGGCAGTTGCCCGTACTGCTGCAAGCTTGCCCTGTGAACTTCGGGAACAATGGCTAGACCCCGGCGCGATGCTCCTTCAACCAACAAATTAATTGCTCTCCAGTCTTGAACCCAAGCATCCGCATCGATCCAAAGGTATATATCAAAATTGGGAAAGTATTTTCGCAAACAAGGTCTAACTAATAGTCCTTTTAAATGTTCGGGAGATTCATTTCTGCCCGGAAAGTCAAAGTCCCAATCTGGTTTTTGAATGATATTAACTTGTCTTTCCAGCCACTGCAACTGTTCGGGAGTGCAGCCGAGATCGAAAAAGCCGATCGCAACATTTTCACCCTCTGGTTTTTCCCGCACCGATAAAATAGTGCCTCGCACCAATTCAAAGTAATTTGCATCGGCGGCCGTGATGATGATAATCTGCATAAATAGCTTTTCTAATACAATAAACTGCGGAGTATACCGTAGGGTGCGCCTCGGCGCGTCTTACTATAGTGTAGGGTGCGCCTTGGCGCGTCTTACTATAGGCTAGCAATATTCATACAACTATACTATCGAGGAGGAATTGTGAAAAACCAAAAAGGGAAAGTTTACCTAGTCGGTGCGGGGCCCGGAGATTGTAACTTGATGACAGTGCGATCGCACAAACTGCTATCCCAAGCCGAAGTCTTAATCTATGACGCTCTAATCGACATCCCGCAACTCGAATTAATCCCAGCAACTTGTCGAAAAATCGAAGTCGGCAAACGTGGCGGCAAACCTTCCACCCAGCAGCAAGAAATTAACCGCTTGCTGGTAGAACATTGCCAACTTGGAAAACAAGTAATCCGCTTAAAAAGTGGCGATCCGTTTATTTTTGGTCGCTCCAGTTCGGAAATTCAAGCATTAATCACAGCGGGCTGCGAGTTTGAAGTAATACCCGGAATTTCCTCCGCCCTAGCCGCACCTTTACTAGCAGGAATTCCCCTCACAGATCCGGTAATGAGTCGCTGTTTTGCAGTGATGAGCGCCCATGAATCGGACGCTCTGGAATGGGAAGCATTAGTGCAGATAGAAACTTTGGTAATATTGATGGGAGGGCGAAATCTGAGTGAGATCGTCTGGCAATTGCAAAAGCACGGACGATCTACCGAAACTCCGATCGTCATTATCCGAGACTGCGGCCGCCCCGAACAGCAAATTTGGCTCGGCACTCTCTCCAACATTGTACAGCAAACAGCAGGTCAATCTTTATCGCCTTGCGTGATCGTAATTGGGGAAGTAGTCAGATTGCGCGAATATTTAATCCAGCCAGAAAGCAAAAATATGATCGATAAACCACTCACCGCTAACAACAGCAAATTGCCGCTAGCAGGAAAAACCATTTTAGTCACGCGATCTGTTTCTCAGTCGGCGGAATTTAGCGATAAACTCCAGCAACAAGGAGCCCGCGTGATCGAAATGCCCGCCTTGGTAATTGGGCCACCTTCGACTTGGGAACGATTAGACAGTGCGATCGCACAATTGTCAAGCTTTCACTGGTTAATTCTCACTTCCCATAACGCTGTAGACTGCTTTTTCCAACGATTACAAGCAAAAGGCAAAGACGCCCGCAGCTTGTTTGGTATTAAAATTGCAGTTGTCGGCAAAAAAACAGCAGAAAGTTTGCGATCGCACTCTCTACAACCAGACTTTATTCCCCCCAACTTTATCGCCGATTCCCTAGTCGAGAATTTCCCCGACAACTTGCAAAACTGCAAAATCCTATTTCCGAGAGTAGAAAGCGGAGGTAGAGAAGTTTTAGTTAAAGAATTCACCGCCAAAGGAGCGCAAGTAATAGAAGTGCCAGCTTACCAATCTTGCTCTCCTAAAACTATCGAGCCGAGCGCCCTATCCGCACTCCAAAATCAAGCCATAAATATCATAACATTTGCTAGTTCAAAAACTGTGCATAACTTTTTTAACCTCCTAGAAAAAAGCCCAGAATTGTCCCTGTCTAAGGATTGGTTAGAAAGCGTTTGCATCGCATCCATCGGGCCGGAAACTTCCAAAAGCTGCCAAAATTTATTGGGTAAGTTAGATGTGGAAGCTAAGGAATATACCTTAGACGGATTGACTGAGGCGATCGTTGAATGGGCCCAATCGAGGTTGTAAAATAGTTGTACGATCAAAGGAAAAAACATGACCGCAAAAGACCAACTTCTTCAAGAACTCGACCAAGTACCAGAACCCTTGCTGCTGAAAGTTCTTGAATTTGTCCGTTCTTAAAGACTGAAGAAAAAAAACAAAAACTCGAAGCTAAAGCATGGCAGACATATCTAGATTCAGAACGCGAAAGAAAGGAGGTTTACCGTTGCCTTGCCAACTCCTAATTTTGTCAGCGAAAGTATGGTTTTAAGTATCCACGCCAGACAGATAGAGAGGTTTAGTGGCACTCCCGGCGTTAGAGATGAAGGTTTGTTGGAGTCGGCTTTGGCTCAGCCACAAGCAACTTTTGGCGGTCAATCGTTGCATCCAACAATTAGCGAACAACTGGCAGCCTATCTCTATCACATAGCGATGAATCATCCCTTTATTGACGGCAGGCAATAAACGAAAGGCTTTTGCGGTGACAGATACCTTTTTGCGTTTGAATGGTGGCGCTCTGAATTTGACCGACGATGGAGTATATGATTTAGTCATGGGAGTCGCACGGGGAACCATGACTAAGGAAGAACTAACCACCGAGTTCGAGTCATGTATTTTTAAGTTTTAATAAGTAAGTGGGAACCCTACGTTGAGATTAAGTAAGGTGCGGCGTACTCACGCTACATTGAAATAGCGAATCGCGGAACAAAAAAGCGAGTAAAATTATCACTAAAGAACAAAGCCGAGATCCTTTGCGTCAAGCCAGTAATAAAACTAAACAGAAAAAAGCACAAACTGCCGATAGCCCTTTCTCCGCCAAATCCCCCTACCCAACTACTAATTAGCAATAGCCATGAATATAAATTTTTCTCGTTACGACACCTTAACCACCCTGCTAGCAGGAACTACGGCCGCCTTAACCATAGTCATCAGCCAAAGTGCGATCGCCAAAACCCCCCAAGAAGTCGCCAGCATTGCTGGGCCACTGACAGTACAAATTAACAGTTCCCTCGGAGACGGTTCTGGGGTAATTATTGCCAAAACAGGCAAAACTTACACAGTTTTAACAGTCAACCACGTCGTAGAAAAAGCAGACGTGAAATACACCGTTCGCACGTCTAAAGGCAAAAACTATCAAGCAACCTCCGTCACCCGTTTGCAAACCGCCGAAACAGACCCGGATTTAGCCGTAGTCAAATTTGAAAGCCCCGAAGAATATCCAGTCGCGACGATCGCTGATTCCGATCAAGCCGTCATCGGCACTCAAATCTTCGTTTACGGCTATCCCGCTACGGGCGGGCTTTTTGGCGCCGAACGAGAACCCGAACTCTCTCCCGGACTCGTTACCAGCCGCCCACGCAACCGCCCGGAAGGTTACACTTTGCGCTATCAAGCCGTAACTTGGAGCGGCATGAGTGGCGGCCCAGTTTTTGACTCCGAAGCGCGAGTCATCGGTTTACACGGACAAGGGGAATTTGGTTTCGCGCAAACGAGTTCCGGCGAAGTCGCCCC
>NZ_JAUBQQ010000017.1:0-6579 GCF_036701335.1 Microcoleus sp. Pol12B5
AGTTTTTTTTTGACAGTAATATCTAAGAGTTTTATCATTCTTGCTATTGTCGCTCTACTAACGGAAAATCCAATTTTCCCATAAAGTAAATAACGAAGTTCTTCAAGAGTAGCATCATTGTTTAATTCAATCAATTCCCCCAATATGAGTAGTTGCTCTGCATTCAGTTTGCCTTTGACTCCACATCGGTGAGTTCGGGGATTAATGTTTTTTGTTTCACGATATTGTTTAAGCAATTTTTGTACAAAGCTGAGGGCTACAGAAAAACGCTTAGCTATTGCTTTTTGTGAAATCGGTTCAGTATGATAAGTATCAAGGATTTTTTGCCTAAAATCAATCGAATAAGTTTTCATTTTTAACAATGTATGAAGAGGAGTAGAAGTAAACGTGTTGTGAGTCAACCAGAGCGTGCTGTCAGAAAAATGCTATTATGTGTGCTATCGCTTTCACGTGGCTTGTGCGTAACCATATAATTATAGTTCATTCGATGTGTGTTCTCTGTTTGACCCTCATGAATGAGTGTCAGTAACATCATACCTCATCTTTCTGAGAAAGGCTATAAATAAATATAAAGAAATGAAAACTTACCTAGAAGAAATTAATCAAGGTAAGGAGCGGGATGAATGGCCTTTAACTTGTGTCCTGTTTGCTCCCAATGCTCCGGAGCAGAATCCAGTCGAAGATATTTGGCTTCATGCCAAGACTTGGGTGAGAAAATTTGGGAAGCGGCTCAGTTCTTTTGCCTTGGTAAAATGGTTTTTTAATTTTACTATACAGTCACAAAGCTTTGACTTTCTCAAGTTACACAAATTTGGTATTTTTGAACCAATACTCAATGGAACTGCTGCTCGATCGAACCCTTAGTTAATTTACGAATGATTTGCGATCGCTATAGCACTTGACAGTTAAATTAACAGGTTATTATGTATAGCACCACAAGTTCAGTTCGATCGACATGACTATCTACATTGGAAATCTGTCTTACCGCGCCACCGAAGAAGACCTAAAAGCAGTATTTGCAGAATACGGCACAGTCAAGCGAGTTGTCTTGCCTACCGACAGGGAAACTGGTCGGATGCGCGGTTTTGCATTTGTTGAGATGATGGAGGATGCCCAAGAAGACGCTGCAATTGCCGAATTAGACGGTGCAGAGTGGATGGGGCGCCCCTTGCGAGTGAACAAAGCTAAACCGAAAGAAGAGGGAAATCGAGGCGCAGGTATCAAGAGAAACGACGGATATTAGTCCGCGATGCGGCGGTTGACATCCTCTCGAAACCCACCTGATGCACCAGTACGCCACTAGCACCGAATTGCAAGCAACAGTTGATTTTGGGGATGAAATGTCAAATCCGCTGCACAAGAACATCTATTCTTTATGGGCTGGACTTGATTCATAACTTTTTGAGAAAGACAGAGTTTATGCGCGGTAGTCTAGAAACCCGATTTCTTCTGCGATACCTCGCTGCTAAAATCAAAATTTATCAGGAGAAACCGGGTTGATGAGCATTAATCTTAGAAAGAGTAAACTCGCCCTTTTTCATCAATATAAACTGATCTGTCTTGCCGAGTGCTGCCGTCTGATCTGGTGATGCGAATCGTCAAAATGTTTGTCTGCGAGTCAACGTTATAGTCGTATTTCAAAGTTGTGGTTGCTGTTGTGGCATTAATCGGAATATTGGCAATGTCGCCGGTACGATTGCTGATGCGAACACTGATGTTTCTGCTGGCTCCGACTGGCAAGGATGACAAGCTGCCACCTGATTCACCGTATTCTAGGTTTAATCCAGTTTCATTTAACAGTCTTAGGGTAATGTTGCGAGTATTGTCAACCTGCGCTTGAGGTTGCCAGAATCCTGGTTTTTTGCCACCGTCAGTTGCAGGTTGAGATAATGCTGGGTGAGGATGCAGAAATGCTAGGGCGGCAAGTATTGCTGCGGTTGCAATAATTTTTGATTTCACGGTTTTTACCTCCGGGTCAAGAATTGGTGATATTTCTATCCTAGCTTTAAAATCGGATGTTAGTGGAAATAAGTTCGGCAACGAGCAATGTACGGGATGTAACGGATGTAACGGATGTCAGGAAGAAGGAATAAGGAATAAGGAATAAGGAAGAAATAGTAAAAGCAATACAAGCAAGGGCTTCACCAATTAACAATGTCCTCACTGTCTGGGCGGTTGCTATATAATTAGAAACCGGGTTTCTGTAGTTGTTAATATTCCGGGACGCACGGGTTGTCTAGAAATCCGATTTCTGAGCGGGTGACTGCTTGCCAAAACTATGATTTAGAGTAGAAACGGGATTTCTGAGGTCAAGTGCGTCCGGGAGTGGTTAATTGTTAATTATCGCTCGAGCGGCTTCTAGCAGCAGGCGCTGTTCGGCGCGGACGATCGCCCTGCTAGTTTGTTCTACAGCATCGAGATTGACCGAAATAGACGAAATTCCCCACCGCACGAAGGATTCAACTGTGTCGGGATATAATGCGGGAGCGTCGCCGCAGATTGAGCAAGGAATGCCGGCGGCCCGGGCCTGTTTGATTAATTGTTCGATCGCCCTCATCACTGCTCGATCGCGCCCGTTGAAAGCACCTGCTACCTGGTCGGAGTTGCGGTGACTGCCTAACAGAAATTGGGTTAAATCGTTGGTGCCGATGGAAATTCCTTGAACTCCTGCTGTTACGTAATCTGGCAATAAAAATAACACTGAAGGAACTTCCGCCATAATCCACAGTTGAAACTCGGTTGAGCGGTTTTTCCAAATTGTTTCTAAGCGCTGGCGGCAGTAGATAAACTCGTCAACCGAGCGCACGAAAGGCAAAATTAAATTAACATTGGTATGGCCTGACTCGCAGACTTTTTGAAGTACGCAGAGTTCCCAATCAAATAATTCCGGTTCAAAGGTATAACTGAAACTGCCGTGGGCGCCTGACTCCCGTAAATCGAGAGAGCGATAAAATATTGGTCGCGGCGAAACGGCAGCAGCAAATAAGCTCAGGCAATCGGCCATGCGATCGACAAATTCCGATTGGCGGCCGTCTTGTAGCCAAACTTTGGGGTTTTGACAGTCCAAAGCTTCTAATGCCATTAATTCCGATCGCAGCAATCCGATGCCGTCTATTGGCAGATTTTTGAGGCGGTCAATCGAACTTGTTTGGCTGACATTAACTAGCAGTTGAGTCGCCGTTGGTGGGCCCCAAACATATTGAGTAGACTCAGATTGTCGAGATTTAGGCCCGGAATTGGACGATCGCTCGGAGGTAGAAGATTGGTGCTTGGCTATTGACATTTTTGCTGCTGTACTGTATATATTGGCCTTTTTTGCTGTGTCCCGAAGTCGGCTGCTGTCTCCTCTGTCGATCGCATCGTGTTGGGCGAGGGCAAAAACTTCTCCGCTATCGCCGTCTACCAAAACCGAATCGCCCGATGCGATCGCCCGCGTGGCCCCGATCACTCCCACAACGGCGGGAATCCCCAATTCTCTTGCTAAAATGGCGCCGTGGCCTGTCATACCTCCTTGTTCGGCAACCACCCCAGCAGCAACCTTCAGCCAAGGCAGCCAATTCGGATCGATTGTCCGAGCTACCAAAATGCCTCCCGCTAAGAATTCCGCGTTTTCTGGGTGGGAATTAGTCATAACTTGGGCAATTGCTTCGGCTTTTCCTGATGCTGCTCCCACACCTCTAAGTATGGCAGGAGTTCGGGCTGGGGCGATCGAGTTGGGCTGCCGGAGGGCGATCGAAGTTTCCTCTCGTGGCGCGACTTTTTCCCCTTTCACCAGACGAACTTGAGTGAAATAAAACTGCGGTTCGCCGCTGTTTGCTGTCTGGTTTAGCGTCCACTCCAAAATTAAATCTGAGTCAAATTCGGCGATCGCTTTTTTACTCAATTCAATGATTTCTTGCAGTTGCGATTCCTCTAAAACGTATTCTGTTTGTGCTTCCTCTCCCAGCGCTAAAACTTGCACGCAACAGTCAGCAAAATCAGGAATTATAAAGGGAGAATCGGGAATTGGGAAAGCAGCAAACTTGCCCAGCAGGAGTTTTTTTTTCGGTTCACCATCGCCGACTTTGAGATTGTAGGCTAATGTTTTGTAACCGATCCGCTGGAATTTAACCGCGCTTGTTTCCGGCTGCACTTGATAGTAATCGGGGATGGTTTCTCCCTTAGCGAGGGACAATCCCAAACCGCTGGTGGCTTGGATTTCCCACTGTGCACCCGCCTTTGTTTTCACCTCGCCCGCGGCGATGGCTTCTTGAAGTGGCTGCACCAAAACTGCGGGATTGATTTGCTGTACCCGCAGGCCGCACCGCTGCCAGTAAAATAGACTTCGGGCTCTGAACATTTCTGCCCAAGCTCGTTTGAGTCCGTCCCCAATGGCTTCGGGTTCTGCCCGTACTGCCTGAGATGCCAGAATGCCCACTGTTTTCGGGTTCCAGGAAGTCAGGGAAGGGCGAAAAATTAAGGCTGTGGAGTTTAAGTTTGACTTGGAGTTGAGTTGAGAAACAGCAGACTCTAGGGTGGAGAGCAGTGAATCTGGCAGTTTGCCGGCGAGGATTTGGTGGCGGATGCTGCGGGCGATCGATTGCAGTTGTCTGGGTTCATCGACATTCAAGTGCAGTGAAGAGTGTGGCCAGTCAGCAAACAGCGGTTCTAGGCACTCGATCGACTCTAAAAACTGCCAGAATGTGGTAGCTGGTACGACAAAACCAGGTACAACAGGATGATTTTTCTGGAGCAAACAGCTCAAGTAAAATGCTTTTTCTCCCACTGCATCTCTGTCTGAAGGTTGAATTTTGTCTAACCAGTAGAGGTTTTTCACGCTGCGAGCCTGTCGGTGGAAACTGATTGAAGTTGAAAGTTTTTCCCATTAATCACTTACGACAATTTTAGGATGAACAAGCGACAATGGACGGGATTAGTCAAATCTTTTCTTAATCTATTTCTTAAGTCTAACTGTCCTCTTTGTCAGCGACCTGCCGCCGGAGAGTTTTGTCCCTACTGTCACAAGCAACTTCAGCGATGTCAGTTAAGCGATCCAGGTCGATTTTGGCATTCACAGCAGCGTGTTTTTGTGTGGGGTGAGTATGGCGGGGCTCTCAAACGGGCGATCGCAGCTTTGAAATATGACGGCAATCCGCAATTAGCCAAACCTCTAGGCGGCTGGCTGGCAGAAGCTTGGCTGAGTTTTCCCGAAATAGCTATAGAAAATTTAACAGTTGTACCGATTCCCCTGCATCAAGAAAAGCTCAAGGAGCGCGGTTTTAACCAGGCGGAACTTTTGGCTGAAAGTTTTTGCGAGCTGACTGGTTTGCCTTTGCAGCGGCACGGTTTGGAGCGGGTGAAAAATACTCAGGCTTTATTCGCTCTGACGCCACAGCAGCGCCAAGCGGAAATGAAAAATGCTTTAAGTTTGGGGAAAGATTTTCGTCGTCGGCTCCCGCGCGATCGAGTGCTGTTAGTTGATGATATTTACACTAGCGGTACTACTGTTAAATCGGCCATTAAAATTTTGGAACAATCGGGAATTTCGGTTTATGGAACTGTGGCACTTGCAACTCCGAATAAGAGCGATCGGTAGGCTATTTTGTCTTTTAGTTTAAAAATGTTTGTAGTGAGGACATGATATTAATCAGAATTTGCTAACAAGATTTTTTGGGAAAACGAACCCTGAAGACGCGAAGCCCGCGAAGGAAGAGAAAGAAGGGAGAGAGTTTAGGCGGAAAGTGGGAATTGATTGCTGATGTTCCAGTGGCTGCCGTCGTGAAGCAGTAAAGTTAATGCCGAAGCGGTAAACTCAAAGTGGAGCGATCGCCCTGCAAATTCCAACCAAGCCGTTTGAAAATTCTCTTTAGTTAAATCGCGAAACGCTACTGTCATGTGCGGTACAAATGGGCGAGTTTGAGAAACTCGATCGACAATTCCCAAACTTGCCTCCATATAACTCATCAAATCTTTGTGAATTTCCAGCAATTCGGGTGATTTGACAACATCAGCGTAAATGACGCGGGGCGCGAAAGCAGCAAAACCGGATAGAGTAACGGGAATTGGCAGCCGATTTGCAGAAAACTGGTTCAAACTTTCCTCTAATTTGGGAACATCCTTCGCTAACGAGTGAAAAGGAGGTTGTAGCGTGATGTGCGGCGGCGAATTCAAAGCTCCGAGGCTGTTATAATGTTCCGCAAAATACTGTTGAATCTCAGTAATGTGCTGTTCAATATCGGGAGGCGGCACTAGGGCAATAAAAAATCGCTGTTTTGACTGGTTCATAGGATAACATCGCAGTTAAGAAAGGATGGTGGAAAATGGAATATAGAGCATTTGCCCTAGATCCCGTTGCCGATCGCCCATTCCCAATCTAAAATATAAAATCTAAAATCCCAAATAAAAATGCCTTGGTTTGTCAAAATTGAGCAAGGAATTGTCGAAAAGCCTGTTTTTGACCAATACGTGCCAGCTCACAGAGCTTATGTTCGAGAGTTGATTTCTAAAGGACACCGAGCGAAAACTGGCTACTGGGCGCGGCGGGGCGGCGGTATGTTGATGTTTGAGGCGAGTTCGATGGATGAGGCGAAGGCGATCGTC